>CAIUGQ010000451.1 GCA_903898725.1 uncultured Burkholderiales bacterium
GACCACCATCGCCCAGCGCCCGCCGCGCGCCCAGGTCCGCTCGAAGGTGGCCAGCGACATCGTGTCGTCGGCGATCTCGCCCGAGTGCAGCCGCAGCTCGCCCCGTGCGAGGTCGACGCCGATCAGCACCGCGTAGTGCCAGCGCGGCGCCATCGCCAGTCCGAGGTTCTGCAGCACGATCACCGGCCGGCCCGCGGCGAGCTCGGCGCGCACCGCATCGAGCGTCGGCGCGAGCTCGGTCGCCAGCATCCCCTGACGGCGGCTCGCCGCGAGCATCTCCGCCTGCAGCGCGCCCTTCAATCCGGGCACGAACGCGCTCGCCGCGAGTGCATCGACCGGCACCTTGCGGCCCGCAGCGGCCAGCGCCATCGCGAGCGACGCCGGGCCGCACTGCCAGTCGGGCTGCGCAATGAACGGAACGGTGTCGAGCCGCAGCGGATCGGGCAGCGTCACCGTGGCGCCGGGCGCCCCGGGGAACGCGGACTGCAGCGACGAGGCCGGCGGCGTCGACGGGGATCCGCCGATCGACTCGGGTGCCGGCGCGGTCACCCCGCAGCCTGCGAGCCCCGCGACCAGACCGATGCCGATGCAGGCCCGGCGCGCCCGCGCGACGCGCCGCGCGAACCCGGCAGCCGGACCCGTTGCGGTGCGGCCCTTCAACGGACCGGGCGCGTGAACGGGAAGATCTTGGTCAGGCCGAGGATGTCGGTGATCAGCAGGATGATGAAGACCGCGAACAGCACGCCGACCACGCTCGCCCCGCCCGCCGGCAGGTGTTCGACCTGCCCGGCCAGCCGCCCGACCTCCTCGTCGGTGAGTGCGTCGACACGGTCGCGCGCGGCACGCGGGTCGACGCCCAGCGTCTCGAGGCGACTGCGCACGTCGTCGCGATCGAGCAGCGCACGCAGCGTGTCGCGATCGAGCGGCACGCCGGGCGCGGCCGCCTCGGCACGCAGCACCTCTTCGGTACCGACCACACGGGCCCCGGCAGGCGCCGGGAGCGCCATCGCGAAGGTGGCCACCGCGAGCGGCGTGCAGACCATGCGAGCGAAGGTGGTGTTCATCGGGCTGCCTCTGTGATGTCGATGCGGCCTCGGCCGCGGGTCTCGTCCCGGCGGGGGCAGTGCCTGTCGGCCCGGCCCGGGGGGGCTTCGGTCGAGGCTAGCACCGGGCCGCGATGCGGCACAACCCGCGCCGGCGCGGCCGGCATTCCTACGCCCGCCGACGGCGGTGGTGCACCCGCCGCCGCTGCTATCCTCACGCATCGACCTCGGCCTCGGCCCCTGACCTCGGCCCCTGACCCGACTCCGCCCATGACCCGACGTAGAGACTGCCTGATCGCAGGCGCCGCACTCGCCGCCACCGCCAGCCCGATCGGCCGGGCATTCGCCCAGTCGAGCCCGCCCGCGGACGGCGAGCCGGTCCGGCGGCCCGACGTGGTGTTCGTCCCCACCCCGCAGTCGATCGTCGACCAGATGCTTGCGATGGCCTCGGTCGGTCCGAACGACGTGCTGTACGACCTCGGCTCGGGCGACGGACGGATCCCGATCACCGCGGCCAGGCGCTGGGGCACGCGCGGCCTGGGGGTGGACATCGATCCGCAGCGCGTGCGCGAGGCGAACGCGAATGCCGCCGCCGCGGGCGTCACCGACCGCGTGCGCTTCGTCCAGGGCGACCTGTTCGCGATGGACCTCTCGCCCGCGACGGTCATCACGCTCTATCTGCTGCCGGCGCTCAACGTGAAGCTGCGCCCCACCCTGCTCAAGCTCAAGGCCGGCACGCGCATCGTCTCGCATGACTTCGCGATGGGCGACTGGAAGCCCGAGCGCACCGTCGAGCTGGATTCGAGGACGGTCTACTTCTGGACGGTGCCGCCCGCCGGGCGCCCCTACCCGCGCGGCTGAGCCGCCGGGGGGCACCCCGCGGCGCACGCGCCGCCGCGCCTGCCCTCCGCCACCGGCCGCGCGCCGGTCCCGCATCCGAACCACGCCCTCGCCGCCTCTTGCGGCCGGGCGAGGCCGTCCCCATGTCAGGAGCCTGGATGTGACCGCGACCGAGGGACATCATGTCCGAACAACCCGATTCCCGTACCGCCCAGCTGCGCCGCCAGGGACTGACCGAATCCGGCTTCGCCGTGCTGACGGCCGCCCTGCTGGTCGGCGGCAGCGCCTCGCCCGCCATCGTGCTCGCGATCGGCGCGACCGCCCTCTGGATGGCGCTGCGTGGCCGCCGCATGGTCGAGCTCTCAGACCCGCTCGGCGCGCCGGAGCGCCGCGAGCTCGAGCAGCTCGCCAGCGCCTCGCACCATGTCCGGGAACTGCTCGGGGTGCTCGAGCGGGCGGGCCAGCAGCCGGTCCGCTGGGATCTCGAGCGATGTCGCAAGCTGGCGCGCGTCGAGTCGCTGCTGAACGGCCGGACCTGACCCGCCCGACCCGACGCAGCGCCCGGCGTCCCATGGCTCAGCTCATGAGCCAGGCAGACGCCATCCTCGACGACATGGCCACGAGCCTTCTCTACCTCTCTCCACTTTGGCGCCCAGGGACACCATGCTGACCACCAACGAACGCAAGGTTCTGGAACTCCGTTTCGGCCTCGGCAGCGACGACGCGTCGGCCGGCCTGACGCTGGTCGAGATCGCTCACCGCCTCGGCGTCACGCCGCAGCGGGCGAGCCAGCTCGAGGCCAGCGCACTGGCCAAGATGCGCGCCGCGATGCGCGAGCGCGGCATCGCGTCGATGGACGACGTCGTCTGACCGGGCCGCGCGGCGCATGCGGTGCATGCGCCGCATCGCGGCTCACGGGACGATCAGGATCTTGCCCGTGACCTTGCGCGCCGACATGTCGTTGAGCGCCTGCACCGCCTGGTCGAGCGAGTAGCGGCCGGAGATGTGCGGACGCAGCGCGCCCGACTTCAGCCAGGCGAACATCTCCGTCATGCCCTCGGCATTGCGGGCCGGCTCGCGGCGCGTGAAGTCGCCCCAGAACACGCCGACGATCGACGCACCCTTGAGCAGCGCCAGGTTCAGCGGCAGCGCCGGGATCTGGCCGGCCGCGAAGCCGATGACCAGGTAGCGGCCACGCCAGGCGATCGAGCGGAACGCCGGTTCGGCGAACTTGCCGCCCACCGGGTCGTAGATCACGTCCGGACCCTTGCCGCCGGTCTCGCGCTTGATCGCCTCGCGCAGGTCCTCGGTCTCGTAGTTGATCGTCGCGTCGGCGCCGTGTTCGCGGCAGACCGCGAGCTTCTCCTCGGTCGAGGCGGCGGCGATCACCCGCGCGCCGATCGCCTTGCCGATCTCGATCGCCGACAGCCCCACGCCACCGGCCGCCCCGAGCACCAGCATGGTCTCGCCGGGCTGCAGCGCCGCGCGGTCGCGGATCGCGTGCCACGAGGTGCCGTAGGTCAGCGTGAAGGCCGCAGCGGTCTCGAAGGACATGCCGGCCGGAATGGGCATCACCTTGTCGGCGGGCGCGATCACCTCCTCGGCGAAGCAGCCCACGCCCGCATACGCCATCACCGCATCGCCCGGCTTGACGTGGGTGACGCCCGCCCCGACCGCGATCACCTCGCCGGCGGCCTCGGAGCCGGGCGAGAACGGCAGCGTCGGCTGCATCTGGTACTTCTTCTGGATGATCAGCACGTCGGGGAAGTTCACGCCGGCGGCGCGCACGCGCACCCGCACCTCGCCCGGGCCGGGGTCGCGCGCCGGGATGTCCTCGACCACCAGCCGCTCGGCCGGGCCCCACTCCTTGCACAGCACCGCCTTCATCGCTCGTCTCCTCGTGTCGGGGTTCGGCGGGAGTCTACCGCGACGCCGGGACGGCTCCGCTGCCGTGTATCCTTGCTCCGCCCCGAAAACGGCTGAGGAACGAGGATGACGCTGCAGGAACTCAAACGACGGCTCCGGATCCCGGTGATCGGCTCGCCGCTCTTCATCGTGTCGAACCCCGACCTGGTGATCGCCCAGTGCAAGGCCGGCATCGTCGGCTCCTTCCCGGCGCTCAACGCACGCCCGGCCGAGGTGCTCGACCAGTGGCTCGAGCGGATCACCACCGAGCTGGCCGAGCACGACCGCCTCCATCCCGACCGCCCGTCCGCGCCGTTCGCGGTCAACCAGATCGTCCACAAGTCGAACGACCGGCTCGAGCACGACGTGGCGATGTGCGTGAAGTGGAAGGTGCCGCTGATCATCACCTCGCTCGGCGCCCGCACCGACGTCTTCGACGCCATCCATTCGTACGGCGGCATGGTGCTGCACGACGTGATCGACCAGAAGTTCGCGCACAAGGCGATCGAGAAGGGCGCCGACGGCCTGATCCTGGTGGCGACCGGCGCGGGCGGCCACGCCGGCGTGCAGTCGCCGTTCGCGCTGGTCCAGGAGACCCGCCAGTGGTTCGACGGCCCGATCGCGCTGTCGGGCTCGATCGCCACCGGCGATGCCGTGCTGGCGGCCGAGGCGATGGGCGCCGACTTCGGCTACATCGGCTCGGCGTTCATCGCCACGAAGGAAGCCAACGCGACCGAGGCCTACAAGCAGGCGATCGTCGACGGGACCGCGCAGGACATCGTCTACACGAACCTGTTCACCGGCGTGCACGGCAACTACCTGCGGCCCTCGATCGTCGCCGCCGGCCTGGACCCGGACAACCTGCCCGAGAGCGATCCGAGCAAGATGCAGTTCGGCTCGGGCGGCAGCACCAAGAGCAAGGCGTGGCGCGACATCTGGGGCTGCGGCCAGGGCATCGGCGCGGTCAAGGACGTGCAGACCGCGGGCGAGTTCGTCGACCAGCTGACCCGTCAGTACGAGGCCGCGCGGGCCCGTCTGGGGCTGGCCGTGACGGCGCGCGCCGCGGCCTGAGCCGCCGGCATCGCACCCGGCGCCCGGCCCGGTCCGTCCGGTCGGGGCCGGGGCCGGGGTGCGCTCAGCCCATCGCGGTCCATCGCGCGGCGAGCACCGACGCCTCGAACGGCCGATCGGTCCGCAGCGCGAGCGTGACGCCGAGCTCGTCCGCGGCGATCGGCTCCTGCGTGCGCGCGAGGGCCTCGAGCACGGCCTCGTCGGCCTCCGACGCGTCATCGCCCCGGACCCTGCGGGCCGCGACCCTCTCGCGCAACACCGCCATCGGCGCGTCGCAGTCGATGATCGCGAACGGCACACCGAGCCTGGCGGCGAGCTCGCGGAACCGGTCGCGCTGGGCCCGGCGCAGGAAGGCCGCATCGACGAGGGTCGGCCAGCCCGCGAGCAGCGCATCGCGGGCGAGTCCGGCGAGCCGTTCGTAGGTCGCCTCGCCGACCGGCGCGGCATACAGGTCGCCCGCCTGCCGCGAGTCGTCGAGCGCGCCGAGGCCGGCCATGCGCTTGCGCTCGACGTCGGACCGCAGGCGGACCGCCCCGGTGCACTCGAGCAGCGCCCGCGCGACCCAGGACTTCCCCGACCCCGGCAGCCCATGAGTGATCGCGAGCCGGGGGGCCGGGCCCTGCAGCGCCGACTGCGCGAGGTCGAGATAGCGCCCCGCCGTCGGCGACGCGCCCGCAGCCCCCGCCGTGCCGCCCCGCGCGCGCAGCACGCTCACCAGCGCCCGCACGATCGCCCGCTGGACGATGTAGAAGCGCAGCACGCCGAGCGCGCCGACGTCGCCGCCGGCCTGCAGGTGCTCGTCGAGGAACCCCCAGGCGAGGTCGTCCCGGCCGCGCGCGAGCAGGTCCATCACGAGGAACGCCACGTCGCTCGCGGTGTCGATCCACCGCAGCGAGGCGTCGAACTCGATGCAGTCGAAGGCCGTCACCCCCGCGTCGGCGATCAGCACGTTGTCGAGGTGCAGGTCGCCGTGCCCCTCGCGCACGCGGCCGTCGCGGCGTCGCGCTGCCCAGCGTGGTTCGAGCTCGGCGGCACGCGCCACGAGCCGGGCACGGAGTCGCGCGCAGGCCGCGGCGTCCGCCGGCGGCACGAGCGCGGCGAGCGCATCGAGCGCGTGCAGCGCGTCGTCGCGGATCGCCTCCGGGCGCCCGTACGGCGAGTCGGGACCGGCCACGGGCGCGGCGCGGTGGAAGGTCTCCAGCCGCAGCGCCAGGGCCGCGAGGTGCGCGGGCTCGAGCGTGCACGCGGCGAGCCGCTCGCTCGCCAGCGCGCCGTCGGGCAGCCGGTTCATCTTCACCGCCCAGTCGATCGGCGGCAGTCCAGCGGCCTCGCCGTCCTCCGGTGCCGGTGCCTCGAGCGTCGGCCCATCCGGCGCGCCGTAGACCGGCACCACACCGAGATAGAGCGAGGGGGCCAAGCGCCGGTTGAGCCTGACCTCCTCCTCGCACGCCTCGCGGCGGCGCGCCGCGCTCGAGAAGTCGAGGAAGCCGAAGGACACCGGCTTCTTCAGCTTCCAGGCGAACGCGCCGGCGAGCACGACCCAGGAGATGTGGGTCTGCACGATGCGCGCGGCGATGCCCTGCGCCTCGAACCGGCGCGCGAGCGCGGTCGCGACATCGGGCGGAGACTCGGTCGCAGTCATGGCCCCACGATGCCGCACCCGCGCCGGCGCCGTGTTGCGCGGGATCAAGTGCGCAGGGTCAGGCCCCGGGGTCAGCCCTGCAGATCGACCACGAAGCGGCCGCGCCCGCGGCCCTCGAGCAGCGCCTCGAACGCGCGCGGCAGCTCGTCGAGACGGATCGTCTGTCCGACGTGCGCCGCGTGCCGCGGCTTGAGGTCACTGCCCAGCCGCGACCAGATCCGGCGGCGCAGCGGCATCGGACTGTTGGCGTTGATCCCGATCAGCCGCACGCCCCGGAGGATGAAGGGCAGCACCGAGGTCGGCAGGGTGTTGCCGGTCGCGTTCCCGAAGGCGGCCACCACGCCGTCGGGCTGCATCGTGCGCAGCAGCGCATCGAGCGCCGCGCCACCGAGCGAATCGAGCGCACCGCTCCACGCGGCCCGCTCCAGCGGCCGGTCGCCGACCGCCAGCGGCGCGGCGACCGCCGCCGCCCCGAGCGCACGCAGCCAGCCGTCATCGGGCTGGCGCGTCAGCGCATGCACCTCGGCGCCCAGCCCGGCGAGCATGTCGATGGCGAGCGACGCGACCCCGCCGGTCGCGCCGTTCACCGCGACCGGCCCGGTCTGCGGCGTCCAGCCGTTGAGCTGCATCGCATCGATCGCGAGCGCGGCGGTGTAGCCGGCGACACCGACCGTCGCCGCCTCGAGCGTCGACAGGCCCGCGGGCAGCGCGACCACGCGATCGGCGGGCGCCTGCAGGTACCCGGCGAAGCCGCCGTCGCGCTCGGCCGCCAGGCCGAAGCCGTGGACGATGACCGCGTCACCCGGCGCGAAGGCCGGATCGTCGGAGGCCTCGACGGTGCCGACCACCTCGATGCCGAGCGTGCAGGGAAAGGTCCTGACGATCTTGCCGCGGCCGGCCGCGGACAGCGCGTCCTTGTAGTTGACGCCCGCGTAGGCGCCGCGCACCAGCACTCCGCCGGCGGCCCGCAGCGGCGCCAGCGGCAGCTCGCGCAGCGCCCCGTATCCGGGCTCGCCTTCGCGCTCGACGCGCCAGGCGCGGTAGGTCTCGGTCATCGTCGTCTCCAGTGTCCGTTCGTCGACATCGTCACGGTCGTGACGATCCCTCTCCATCCGGCGATCGCTCAAATCACCCCGTCGCGCCGCAGGGCATCGAGCGCGGCGGCATCCAGCCCCAGCGCACCCCAGACCGCGTCGTTGTGCTCGCCCGGCAGCGGCCCGGTGCGCGGCACCGGCAGTGGCTCGGCGCCCATCATCCGCGGCACCGCGCACGGTGCGGGCAGGCTGCCGAGCTGCGGATCCGGCAGCCGCACGAACGCGCCGCGCGCCACCAGGTGCGCATCCTGCGTGACCGCGGCCACGTCGGCGACCCGGGCGAGCGGCACGCCCTCGCGCCCGCAGGCCGCCAGCGCCGCGGCGGCGCTGGTGCGCGCGAACCAGGCGGCGATCGAGGCGTCCAGCACGTCGACGTTCGCGACCCGGGCCAGCATGGTCGAGAAGCGCGGATCGAGCGCCATCCCGGCCTGGTCCATCGCCCGGCACAGCCGCGCGAAGATCGCATCGGACGAGGCCACCAGCGACATCCAGACGCCGTCGGAGGTCCGGTACATGTTCGAGGGCGCGGTGTAGGTCGCGCGATTGCCCGATCGGCCGCGGGCCTGGCCGGTGCGCTCGAGCTCGACCGGCAGCGCATCGAGCACCCGCACGAGCGCCTCGGTGGCCGACAGGTCGAGCTCGGCCGGCGGCTCGTCCGGATGCGCGCGACGGCGCGCGACCGCCGCTGCGATGGAGAAGGCGCCGAAGACGCCCGCCATCACGTCGCCCACCGGGTAGTTCATGTGCTGCGGCGCCCCGCCCGGCTCGCCGGCGAGGTGCGCGAACCCGCTCATCGCCTCGAATACCCGGGCGAAGCCCGGCTGGTCGGCGAGCGGTCCGGTCTGCCCGAAGCCCGACAGCCGCAGCACGATCAGCCTCGGGTTGGCGGCGCGCAGGGTCGCGAGCGCGAGGCCCCAGCGGTCGAGGGTGCCCGGCCTGAAGTTCTCGACCAGAACGTCGACCTCGGGCAGCAGCCGCAGGAACAGCTCGCGGCCGGCAGGCTTGCGCACGTCGAGCGTGATGCCGCGCTTGCCGCGGTTGGCGACCTTCCACCACAGCGCATGCCCGTCCTGCACCGGCGCGAGCCGCCGCAGCGGATCGGCGCCGTCGGGCAGCTCGAGCTTGATCACCTCGGCACCGAGGTCGGCGCACAGCGTGGCCGCGAAGGGCGCCGCCAGCACGGTGGCCATGTCGAGGATGCGGACCCCCTCCAGGAGGGCGGCGGACGGCACGCCGGCGTGGCCGGGTCGCTGCGGTGTCGGATCGCTCATCGCATCCTTATCGCACGGACCGCGTCCGCGGGTCGCGAAGCGTTCCGCACAGCGGAACGATCGTGCCGCTGCATGAGGCCGCCGGTTGACCCGCCGCGCCGCGCGGGCGGACCATGGCCCCCGGGGAGACCACCGAGACACCGCATGCGCACGGCCGCATCGATCCGCCCGCCGCTGCCCGGGCTGGCCCGCATCGAGGACACCAGCGGCGACCGCCAGTTCGCCAACGCCCTCGCGCGCGGGCTCGAGGTGCTGCGCGCGTTCGCGCCCTCCGACCGGGCGCTGTCGAACCGCGAGCTCTGCGACCGGACCGGCCTGCCGAAGGCGACCGTCTCGCGCCTGACCCACACGCTGACGCTGCTGGGCTACCTGTCCCGCGGCGCGGACCAGCGCGTCTCGCTGGGTGCCGGCGTGCTCGCGCTCGGCTATCCGCTGCTGGCCGGGATGCCGGTGCGGCAGGTGGCCCGGCCCTGGCTCGAGCAGCTCGCCCGCGAGACCCGCTGCACGGTGAACCTGGCCACGCGCGACCGGCTCTGCGCGGTCTACCTGGACAGCTGTCGGGCCGACCGCGGCAACACCTTCCATCCCGACATCGGCAGCCCGCTGCCGCTGCTCACCACCGCGATCGGGCGTGCGCTGGTGCTGGCCCGGCCCGCCGCCGAGCAGGCCGCGATCCTCAACCGCCTGAAGGTCGACGACCCGCAGCGCTTCCGCGACGAACGTCCGCTGATCGACGCCGAGCGCGACGCATTCCGCCGCCGCGGCTGGACACACGGCACCGGCCAGTGGTCGCGACGCCCCGGCGTGCATGCGGTCGCGATGCCGCTGCGACAGACGCTGCACACCGAGACCGTCGCCATCAACTGCACGCTCGCCGTCCACGCCGGCACCCGCCGCGCCGCCGATGCCGCGCGGCTGGTGGACGAGGTCGTCCCGGCGATGCTCGAGACCGCCCGGCGCATCGAGTCCGCCTGCCGCACCGAAGCCCCATCCTCCAGGAGTCCCCGACCGTGATCCGTGACACCGCGCGCCTCGACGCGCTGCTCGCCGAGCTCCGCGCCTTCGTGCGCGACGAATGCATCCCGCTCGAAGCGTCCATCGACCACGAGGACACGATCCCCGAGGCGATGGTCGAGCGCATGCGCGCGCTCGGCCTGTTCGGCCACAGCATTCCCGAGGCCTATGGCGGCGCGGGCCTCACCACCGAGGAGCTGGCGCGGGTCAACATCGAGGTCTCGCAGGCCGCTCCGGTGTTCCGCGCCCGCTTCGGCGGCAACACCGGCATCGCCTCGGAGGCCCTGATCGCCGACGGCCTGCCCGAACAGAAGGCGCGATGGCTGCCGCGCCTGGCCAGCGGCGAGATCACCGGCTGCTTCGCGCTGACCGAACCCGAGGCCGGCTCGGACGCGACCGCACTGCGCACCCGCGCCGTCCCTGCCCTGGGCGAGGGCGGGCGCACCGGCTGGCGGATCGACGGCGCCAAGTGCTACATCACGAACGCGCCGATCGCCGACCTGTTCACCGTCTTCGCACGCACCGACGACACGCCGCGCGGTGCCTCGGGGATCACCGCGTTCCTGATGCCGCGCGGCACGCCCGGCCTGTCGACCGGACCCGCGTACCGCAAGCTCGGACAGCACGGCTCGCCGGTCGGCGAGGTTTTCCTCGACGGCGTCTGGGTACCCGACGACGCGGTGCTCGGCGGCCGCCCGGGCGAGGGCTTCCGCTCGGCGATGCGGGCGCTCAACAAGCAGCGCATCAACCTCGCGGCGCTGTGCGTGGGCCCGGCGATCCGTCTGCTCGACGAGGCGATCGCGCATGCGCGGCGCAGGAAGCAGTTCGGCCAGCCGATCGGCGAGTTCCAGCTCGTGCAGGCGATGCTGGCCGACAGCGCCACCGAGATCGCCGCGGCGCGCGCGCTGGTGCTCGAGACCGCGCGCAAGCGCGACGAGGGCGTCGACGTGACGATGGACGTGTCGATGTGCAAGCTGCTGGCCTCGGAGACCTGCGGCCGCGTCGCCGACCGCGCGGTCCAGATCCTGGGCGGCGCCGGCTACATCGACGACCATCCGATCGTGCGGCTCTACCGCGACGTGCGGCTCTTCAGGCTCTACGAGGGCACGAGCCAGATCCACCAGCTCAACATCGCCAAGCACCTGCTGAGGGACGGCGCGTGAGCCACGCGGACTGGACGCCGGCCCGCGAGGCCGAGACCGTCGCCGTCGCGCGCGCCCTCGCGGACGGCCCGATCGGCGCGCGCGCCAATGCCGTCGCCGAGCAGGACGTGTTCGCCTGGGACACCTTCCGCGACCTGTGCGCCTCGGGCATCGTCGCCACCGGCTTTCCGCTCGCCCACGGCGGCACCGAGGCACCGATGCGCGTGCGCGTGCAGCTCATCGAGACGCTCGCGCGGGTCTGCAGCGCCGCCGCCTCGATGGTCACCGGCACCGACCTCGCCGGCCGGCCGATCGTCGCCGGCGCCGGCCCGGCGCTCGCCGCCGAGCTCGTGCCGAAGCTCGTGCGCGGCGAGCTGCAATCGGCGTTCGCGCTGACCGAGCGCCTCGCGGGCTCCGACGTCGCGGGCCTGGCGACGGTCGCGCGCCGCGACGGCGACGGCTGGGTGCTCGACGGCGTCAAGCGCTACATCACCCGCGCGACGGTCGCCGACTGGTTCACGGTCGTCGCCCGCGTCGACGGTGCGCCGGGCGCACGCGCGCTCAGCGCCTTCCTTGTGCCGCGCGATGCACCGGGCCTGACGGTGGGACCGATGCAGCCCAAGCTCGGCTGGGCCGGCGTGCCGGCCGCCGAGGTCTTCCTGCGCGGCGTGCGCGTGCCGCGCGAGCGGCTGCTGGGTGTCGAGGGCGGCGGCATGGCGCTCGCCCAGGACACGCTGGTGCGCGCACGGATCGGGCATGCGGCGATCGCGCTCGGGCGCGCCGGCGGCGCGCTCGAGATGGCCGCGCAGTGGTGCGGTCGGCGCCGGACCTTCGGCGCGCGGCTCGGCGAACACCAGGGCGTGCAGTGGATGCTCGCCGAGATGGCGACCCGGCTGGAGGCCTCGCGCTGCCTGATGCGCGCGGTGGCCGATCGCTACGACCGCGGCGACCCGGAGGTGTCGGTGCACGCCTCGATGGCCAAGCTGCATGCGACCGACCTCGGCATGCAGGTCACCACCGACTGCCTGCAGCTCTTCGGCGGCAACGGCTACCTGAGGGAGTTCCCGCTCGAGCGCTTCATGCGCGACGCCAAGCTCAACCAGATCGGCGAAGGCGCGAGCGAGATCCACAAGACGCTGATCGGCCGCCATGTGCTGCGCGCGGCCGCGGCCAGCCGTCATCCCTGCCTGGACCTCGACGCCTTCGACGCACGGATGGCCGATCCGGAGCCGCCCCGGTGAGCGCGGCCCGACGCTGGCGCACGCCCGTCTGCGAGCGGCTCGGCATCGCGCTGCCGATCTTCGGCTTCTCGCACTCGCTCGAGGTCGCCGCCGCGATCTCGCGAGCAGGCGGCTACGGCGTCTTCGGCGTCGCCCGCGAACGGCCCGACGCGATCCCCGGTCTGATCGCGAAGCTGCGCGAGGCCGTCGGCGACGCACCCTTCGCCGTCGACCTGATGCTGCCTGCCGGCATGCCCGCCGACGATGCCGAGGCCGAGGCCGGCCGCGCGGGGATCCCGGCCGCGCACCGCGCCTTCGTCGAGGACCTGCGCCGGCGCTTCGAGGTGCCGGCGGCCACGAAACCGCACTTCTTCTCGCACACCGTGCGCACGCGCGCGCTGTTCGCCGAGCAGCTCGAGGCGGTGCTCACCGCCGACGTCGACGGCGTGGCCACCGCGGTCGGCCTGCCGGTCGAGGTCGTCGCGCGCGTGCGCGCCTCGGGCAAGACCACGCTGTCGCTGGTCGGCTCGCCGAAGCACGCGCGCGCCGCACTCGCGGCGGGGGCCGACGTGCTCGTCGCGCAGGGCTGCGACGCCGGCGGCCACACCGGCCCGATCGGCACCTTCTCGCTCGTGCCGCAGGTGATCGAGGTCGCCGGCGACGTGCCGGTGATCGCCGCCGGCGGCATCGCCACCGGCGCGCAGATCGCGGCGGCGCTCGCGATGGGCGCACAGGGCGCCTGGCTCGGCACCGCGTGGCTCGGGGCGCTCGAGAACCGCACGCCGCGCGCGCTGCTCGAGCGGCTGATCGCCGCCGGCAGCGAGGACACCGTGATCACCCGTGCCCACAGCGGCAAGCCCTGCCGCGTCGTGCGCAGCGCGTGGAGCGATGCCTGGGCCGCGCCCGACGCGCCCGCGCCGCTGCCGATGCCGTGGCAGCATGCGCTGACCGGCGAGCTGCTCGCCGCGATCGAGGAGCACGAGGTCGCGCCGCTCGTCTACGAGGCCGCCGGCCAGAGCGTCGCGTGGCTGCAGGGCGAGGCACCGGCGGCCGACATCATGGCGCGGCTCGCCGCGCAGACCGACGCCGCGCTCGCCCGCATCGCCGCACTCGCGCCGCGCGGCTGAGCGCCCGTGTCGAACACACACTCCGATCACGCACAGCCCTCGCGCACCCCGAGTCCGATCACCGGCCCCGAAGACACGTCCGACAAACAACGACCCGACAGGAGACCCCTCATGAACCGACCGACCGATGCCCTGCGCCGCCGCCTCGCCCTCGCCGCGGCAGGCGCCCTGCCCGCCTCGCTCCTGCCGCAGGCGGCCCACGCCCAGGAGGCCTGGCCCTCGAAGCCGGTGAAGGTGATCGTGCCCTTCCCCGCCGGCGGCGTGGTGGACCTGGTCACGCGGGCCGTCACCGACCGCCTGGCCACCGTCCTCAAGCAGCCCTTCCTCGTCGAGCCGCGCCCCGGCGCCAACGGCAACATCGGCACCGAGGCGGCCGCGCGCTCGCCGGCCGACGGCTACACGCTGCTGACGGCGACGCCGGCCACCGTGACCCAGCCGCTGCTGTCGCAGAACGCCCGCTTCAAGACCGCCGACTTCGTCGGTGTCGGCCTCGTCGGCGCACCGCCCAACCTCTTCGTCGTCTCGCCGTCGGTGCCGGTCAAGACGCTGCGCGAGTTCGTCGAGTACGCCCGCACCCGGCCCGGCAAGCTGTCGGTCTCGAACCCGGGCGTGGGCACCTCGAACCACCTCGGCCAGGAGCTGTTCTTCTCGCTGACCGGCCTGCAGCTCGTCGACGTCCGCTACCCCGGTCAGCCGCAGATGATCGCGGACATCGCCAGCGGCCAGGTGCACTTCGGCCTGATGACCGGCGCGCTCGCGCTGCCCCATATCAAGGAGGGCCGCCTGCGGGCGCTGGCCATCGGCGCACCGAAGCGCTGGAGCGAGCTGCCCGAGCTGCCGACCGTCGCCGAGGCCGGCTTCGCCGACGCGATGTTCCTGCCCTGGTACGGCATCGTCGCGCCGGCCGGCACGCCGCGGCCGATCGTCAAGCGGCTGTCCGACGAGATCCTCGCCGCGCTGTCGAACCCCGAGGTCGCGGCCCGGCTCGACAAGATGGGCACCCAGGTCACGCCGGCCTCGGCGGAAGACTTCGACGCGCTGCTGCGCAGCGAGACCGAGCGCTGGACCCGGGTGATCCGGGAACGGAACATCCGCAGCGAGAGCTGAGCGGGGCCAGGCGGCGACGGCGGGGCACCGCCGTCACCGCCCGGGGCCGGGCGCCCTCGTCATCGCCTGGGGCCGGGCGCCCTCGTCATCGCCCGGGGCCGGGCGGTGGGGCACGGCGGTAACATCAGCGACCCGCTGGTAGGACGGTCATCCCCGACCGGGCACACCGTGCCGTCGTCATCCCCTGGAACCCGAATGGCGCTTCGCGACGAACTCAAGAGCTTCAAGAAGGAGCGCATTCTCGAAGAGGCGGAGCGCCTGTTCTACGAGCGCGGCTTTCGCGGCACGAGCCTGGATGCGATCGCCGAGTCGCTCGACATGACCAAGCCGTTCATCTACGGCGCCTACGAGCGCAAGCTGGACATCCTGGTCGACATCTACGAGCGCGCGATGAACCGGTCGCTCGATGCGATCCGCGGTGCCCGCGAGGCGGGCGGTACCCCGGCCGAGCAGCTGCGCCGCTTCGCGCGCACCTACACGCACGTCGTGATCGCGCACCAGGCGGGGACCGCGGTGTTCTTCCGCGAGGAACCCTCGATCCCCGAGGAGGCCGTTCGCCGCATCAACGAAATGAAGGGGCGCTTCGATGCCGAGCTCGCCTCGCTCATCGGATCCGGCGTCGCGACTGGGGACTTCCGCGTCGCCGATCCCCGTGCCGCGACACTCGCGATCGGCGGGATGATCAGCTGGGCCTATGTCTGGTACCGCCCGGGCGGCCGCATGACCCCGGACGAGATCGCGGTGCAGATGTCGGACTACGCGCTGCGGATCGTCGGCGCGCCGGCCAACGATCCCTGAGGCGGGGCCCACCCGCGCCGCTTGCCGCTCGGCTCACCGGTTCGATATCATACTGACCAGTATCCAGGCCACCGCGGCAGCCCCGCGCCCGGTCGCCGGCACACGAGGAGACGAGAAGCACATGGACGACGCCCGACGCGAGTCGGCCCTGAGGGAAGCCTCGGTGCCCACCCTGCTGATGTGCCTGGCGCAGATCACGCGAGACCGGCGCTGGCTCGAGGATCCGTTCCTGCCGCAGCGCGACATCTCGATCTTCGCCGAGCCGAGCGGCGGCCTGTCGCCGCAGGCGCAGCAGGCGGTGCGCGACGCGATGGCGCAGGTGCTCGACGAGCTGGCCGACGGCCGCCGCACGCTGCCGCCGCTGCCCGACGGCGAGGCGCTCTTCGAGATGATGAACGTCTGCGTCGGCGAGCACGTCCCGCGCGAGTACGCGGTGATGGCGATGGAGGAGATGGGCTTCGTCGGCCGCGGCCTCGAATGGCGCGCGCCGCCAGCCCCGGAGCGGCTGGAGTCCTTCGAGACCCTGGTCATCGGCGCCGGCTTCTCGGGCATCTGCGCGGGCTATCGGCTCAAGGAGCTCGGCATCCCGTTCCGGATCGTCGAGAAGCTGTCCGACGTCGGCGGCGTCTGGCTCGAGAACGACTACCCCGAGGCCGGCGTCGACACGCCGAACCACTTCTATTCGTTCTCGTTCGCGCCGAACCTCGACTGGACCAGCAACTACTCCAAGCGCGACGAGGTCTGGGCCTACCAGCGCAAGGTGTTCGACGAGGTCGGCCTGCGCCCGCACGCCGAGTTCGACACCGAGGTGGTGTCGATGCACTGGAACGACGCCGCCCATGCCTGGGACGTCGTCACCCGCAGGGCGGACGGCGCCGAGCGCAGCCGGCGCTACCGCGCGGTGGTCACCGCGGTCGGCAACCTGAACCGGCCCAAGCTCGCGGCGATCCCCGGTCTCGACACCTTCACCGGCGACGCCTGGCACTCGGCGCAGTGGCGCCACGACGTCCCGCTCGAGGACAAGGAGGTGGCGGTCGTCGGCACCGGCGCGAGCGCGATGCAGTTCCTGCGCACGGTCGCGAAGCAGGCGAAGAAGGTCACGATCTTCCAGCGCTCGCCGCAGTGGGCGCGCCCGCCGCAGGACTACCACGGCACGGTGAGCACCGAGTCGCGCTGGCTGCTCGAGAACGTGCCGTACTACTACCCCTGGTACCGCTTCGGCCTGATGTGGCGCTTCGGCGACGGGTTGCTGCCCACCGTCAAGCGCGACCCGGCCTGGCCGCATCCCGAGCGGTCGATGAACTACCGCAACGACCGGCAGCGCGCGCAGCTCACCGAGTACCTGCTCGGCGAGCTCGAGGGCCGACCCGACCTGATCGAGAAGTGCCTGCCCGCGTACCCGCCCTACGGCAAGCGGATCCTGATCGACAACCAGTGGTACAAGTCCCTGCGACGCGACAACGTCGAGCTGGTCACCGAGGCGGTCGACCGCATCGAGGGCGACACGCTGGTCACCTCGAGCGGTGCGCGTCACCGTGCCGACGCACTCGTCCTGGCGACCGGCTTCGAGGTCGGCAAGCTGCTGTGGCCGATGGACATCCGGGGCCGCTCGGGCACGCCGCTGAAGGAGGTCTGGGGCGAGGACGACCCGCGCGCCTACCTGGGGCTGACCGTGCCCGACTATCCGAACCTGTTCGTGATGTCGGGCCCGAACACCGGCCTCGCGCACGGCGGCAGCGTGATCTTCGTCGCCGAGTGCCAGGCGCGCTACATCACCGCGATGCTGCGCGAGATGATCGAGGGCGGGCTGGCCGAGGTCGAGGTCGAGCGCTCCGTGCACGACGCCTTCAACGCACGCGTCGATGCCGAGCACGCCGACCTCGTCTGGTCGCATCCGGGCATGAACAACTGGTACCGCAACCGTGCCGGCCGGGTGTTCATCCCGATGCCGTTCCGGCTGGTCGACTACTGGAGCATGACCACCGAGGCGAAGCTCGACGAGTACCGCACCGGCACCGACGGCTGAGATACAGTCCGGGGTCCGGACACGAGGAGCGGGGACGATGGGAGCGATCGAGGAACTGGGCCGTTATCTGCCGCAGATGACGGAGTGGCGGCGGCACATCCACCAGAACCCGGAGACCGCGTTCGAGGAGGTCGGCACCGCGCGCTTCGTCGCCGAGCGGCTGCGCGCCTTCGGCGTCGACGCCGTCCACGAGGGCATCGCGAAGACCGGCCTGGTCGGCGTCATCAAGGCCGGCACCTCCGACCGCGCGATCGGCCTGCGCGCCGACCTCGACGCGCTCGACATGCAGGAGAGTTCGGGCGTGGCCTGGGCCTCGAAGACGCCGGGCAAGCACCACGCCTGCGGCCACGACGGCCACACCACGATGCTGCTCGGCGCGGCCCGCCACCTGGCCGCCACCCGCGCCTTCGACGGCACGGTGTACGTGATCTTCCAGCCGGCCGAGGAGAACGAGGGCGGCGGGCGCGTGATGGTCGAGGAAGGCCTCTTCGAGCGCTTCCCGATGGAGTCGGTCTTCGGGATGCACAACATCCCGGGCATGGAGGCCGGCACCTTCGCGATCCGCCCGGGTCCGATGATGGCGTCCTACGACATCTTCGAGATCACGATCACCGGGCGCGGCTCGCACGGCGCGATGCCGCACCACGGCATCGACCCGATCACCACCGGCTCGGAGCTGGTGCAGAAGCTGCAGACGATCGTCAGCCGCAACGTCGATCCGCTCGAGCCGGCGGTGCTGTCGGTCACGAAGTTCCACTCGGGCACGGCCTGGAACATCATCCCCAACGAGGCGGTGATCGGCGGCACGGTGCGCGCGTTCAGCGAAGCGGTGCAGACGCAGGTCGAGCAGCGCATCCGCGAGCTGTGCGCGGGCACGGCGCTCTCGCACGGCGCGACGATCTCGGTGCGCTACGAGCGGCGCTATCCGCCGACGGTGAACACCTCGGCCGAGGCGGAGCTGTGCGCGTCGGTGGCGGCGTCGCTGGTGGGGACGGAGCGGGTCAAGCGCGAGCTCAAGCCGGCGATGGGCTCGGAGGACTTCGCCTGGATGCTGCAGGCGCGGCCGGGGGCCTACATGTGGCTGGGCAACGGCACGGGGTCGGTGGGCGGATGCATGGTGCACAACCAGGGCTACGACTTCAACGATGCGGTGCTGCCGATCGGGGCGGCGTACTGGGTGCGGCTGGCGGAGACGGCGCTGGCCAAGCGCTGAGCGGGTTCTCGGGTTCTCGGGTTCTCGGTCGAAGGTTGGCGCGCGGCGCCGCTGCCCTTCAGGCCGTTGCTTCCTCCCAGGGCCGCACCCCGGGCTTCGCCCGGGGTCCCCGTCTCGCACGGGCGCCCGAC
>CAIUGQ010000452.1 GCA_903898725.1 uncultured Burkholderiales bacterium
CGCAGAAGATGGCCGCCGCGCTGCGCGCGACGGCACCTCGGCTATCGCGACGCGCCGCCCTCGTCTAGTCGAGGAAGCCGAACTCCCTGGGCAGATACAGCACCAGCTCCGGGAAGAGGAGGCAGAGGGCCAGCGCGACCAGCTGCACCATCACGAAGGGCGTGATGCCCCGATAGATGTCCATCATGGTCACCGATGGTGGCACCGTCCCCTTCATGTAGAACAGCGCGAATCCGAAGGGTGGCGTGAGGAACGCCGTCTGCATGTTCACCGAGAGCGTGATCGCGAACCAGGCGAGGATGAGCTCCTTGCTCTGGAGCATCGTGCCGAAGTCGAGCTTGGCGATGATCGGCGCGAAGATCGGCAGGACGATCAGGCAGATCTCGATCCAGTCGAAGAAGAAGCCCATGAAGAACACGAGCAGCTGGACGAAGATCATCACCTCCCAGCCGGTGTCCAGGCCCATCGCCTTGAGCAGGTCGGCCACGACGTCGTCGCCGCCCAGCGCGCGGAAGACGTACGAGAACAGCGTCGCGCCGAAGACGATGAAGAACACCATCGCATTGGTCAGCGCCGACGAGGTCATCACCTCGCGCAGCACCTTCATGCTGAAGCGGCGGTTGCCGATCGCCAGCAGGATCGCGCCCAGCCCGCCGACGCCCGAGGCTTCGGTCGGCGTCGCCCAGCCGGCGAAGATCGAGCCGAGCACCAGCGTGATGAGCAGTGCCGGCGGCACGAAGCCCTTGACGATCAGCGGCAGGGTCAGGCGCTCGTCGTTCGCGCCGAGCGGTCCGGTGAGCCGGGGCGCGAGCGAGGGCTTGAAGAAACACACGCACGCGATGTAGATCACGTACAGCACCGACAGCAGCAGGCCCGGCAGGATCGCACCGGTGAAGAGCGTCCCGACCGGGATGCCCATCAGGTCGCCCATGATCACCAGCATGATGCTCGGCGGGATCAGGATGCCCAG
This sequence comes from uncultured Burkholderiales bacterium, assembly GCA_903898725.1. Lineage (GTDB taxonomy): Bacteria > Pseudomonadota > Gammaproteobacteria > Burkholderiales > Burkholderiaceae_E > UBA4615. The sequence continues at coordinate 971 of CAIUGQ010000452.1, forward strand.
CGTGCCGGCCGACGCGATCGTGCCGACCGACAGCGCCTTGTCGTACCCGGTCTGGAGCATCACCGGCAATGCGATCAGCGTGAGCATGATCACCGACGCGCCGACGATGCCGGTGGTCGCGGCCATGATGGTGCCGAGCAGCGTCACCGCGATCGCGAGCCCGCCGGGCACGCGCCGGAGCATCAGCTGCAGGATCTTCAGCAGGTCCTCGGCCACCCCGCTCTTCTCGAGCATCGTGCCCATGAAGACGAACATCGGGATCGCCACGAGCACCTGATTCTGCATCGCCTGCCCGTAGATCCGGGGCAGCAGGTTGGCGAACTGCGTCGCATTGAAGACGTCGAAGATGATCCCCAGCACGCCGAAGCCGATGCCGATCGCGCCCAGCAGGAACGCGACCGGATAGCCGAGGAACATGATGAAGACCAGGGCGACGAACATGATCACCGCCAGGTGGTCGATCAGCCAATCGATCATGGTGTCGACCTCAGCCTTGACGGGCGAACGGCACGTACGCCCGCGCCTGCTGCTCGGCGGTGCCAAACAGCGCGACCACGCACCGGGCGATCACCGCCGCGACGGCCGCGGCGACGGTCGTGAACGCGACGAACAGGAAGAACTTGACGACCCAGCGGTAGGGCAGCCCGGTCGGCGCGTCGGACGACTCGTTCTGCCGCAACGACACCATGAAGAAGTCGAACGCATAGGGCAGCGCGACCCACAGGTACGGCAGCGCGAAGACGATGCAGCAGATCAGCTCGAGCCACAGCTTCTTGCGGGGCTCGAGTCCGCCGGTGAACACGTCGATGCGGACATGCGAATTGCGGATGTACGCATAGCCGAGCCAGGTGCAGAACAGCACGCCGTGCAGGTGCCATTCGAGTTCCTGCAGGCGGGTCGAGCCCATGCCGGGGATCTGGAAGCCGAACTTGCGGGTGATCACGTCGAAGGTGATCACGGCGATGCAGGCGATGAAGGCCCATGCACCGGCGTCGGCGATGCGACGCAGCAGACCCTCGACGAGGTCCGCGAACTTGAGCAGCGAGGTCATGAGTGAG
>CAIUGQ010000453.1 GCA_903898725.1 uncultured Burkholderiales bacterium
GACAGGTCGAGCAGGCCCGAGAACAGCTTGTCGAGCGAGGCGGCCGCCGACTGGATGTGCTGGACGAACTGCTGCCGGTTCTCGGCGTTGCCGCGTTCGAGCAGCGACGAGAAGAGCATCAGCGTGTGCAGCGGCTGGCGCAGGTCGTGGCTGGCGGCGGCCAGGAAGCGCGACTTCGACAGGCTCGCCTCCTCGGCGGCGAGGCGGGCCTGCTGCGCGGCGTCGCTCTCGGCACGCAGGCGCTCGAGCAGGATGTCCTTCTCGCGGCTGTTGCGCACCGATTCGACGAAGTCCTGGCGGATGCGCATCGAGAACCGGGTCATCAGCAGCAGCAGCGCACCCAGCGTCATCGCCGGCGCCCAGCCGGTCTCGCCGTGGGTCGCCCAGTAGACGATCGCCGAACCGATGTTGATCCACGCGCCGGTCACGAAGGTGGGCGGGTGCGTCGACGCATTGATCAGCGCGCCGAGCGAGTAGAGCGCGAGCAGCATCGTCACCAGGAACAGCAGCGGCGGATCTTCGGTGTGCAGCGAGTGCAGCCAGAGCCCCGAGCCGACCGTGGCGGTGTTGATCACGGTCAGCCACCACAGGCGTTCCTCGGCACGCGCGATCCGGGCGGGTGCCGCATCTTCGGGCATCGATGCCAGCGGCGCGCACTGTCGCTGGTTGACGATGGCGGCGACCGCGACGATCACCCCCCATGTGAAGCTCGGCCAGCCGCCGCCCAGCCACGCGAGCAGCGCGCCGACCGTGAGTGCGACACCGGCGACGATCGGGCCCGTGTGGATCGACTGCGTCGCGCGAAGCCGGACCGAGCGAACCGCAGCGAGGCGGTCGGTCTCGTCCGAATCGATGCCGATCGGTGAGCGATAGGGGATCAGAGGGGCGTCTCCGGGAGCTGCTGCGGCATCGTTCTCGGCCGGCGCTGCGGCGCAGGTTAACCGCAGCCGCGCTTAGGCGGCAATCCGACCGCGTCGCGCGTGGGGCATGCCGAGCGACTGTCTGTGTCGCCCTGTGTCGCGCGGTCAGAAACCCGTCATCTTCTGGCCTCGAAACGCGTGCCGACCCCCGAGGCAACGCCCGTCGAAGCACCACGCCGGCGTCGCTCGAACCACCGACCGGGCGGGTGGGCGGACGACTGGCCGATCGGCCAGACGGGCCGGTCGTCCGGGCTGGTCGTGCGACGGATGGTGTGCGCTCGGGCGCTCAGCAAGACTGTGGAATCGTCGGTCCTGTCGGGAGTTCGCCGTGTTCAGCAACGCTTCCTTCGAAGCCCGCACCCCGTCCGTGCCGGACGTGGCGCCCTCGATGCCGGCTTCGGCATCCGTCGCCTCGGCGCCGCCTCTCTCCGCCCCCTCCGCCCCTTCCGGCCTCGCACCGCTCGCCTCCGCGGTGTCCATCCCCGCGTTCGCCGGGCTCGCCGACCTCATCGACGACGCCTGGCTGGTGCTGTCGGCCGACGGTGGCCTGATCGGTGCGAACCGCGCCGCGCGGCGACTGCTGCAGGCCGGCGACACGCTGACGATCGACCGCGGCCGAGTGGTGCCGGCCGATCCGCGCGTGCGGGCCACCTGGCGCCTCGCGCTCGAGGAGGCGCGGGCGGGCCGGCGCCGGCTGCTGTGGTCGCGCGACGCCGACGCCCGGGCGGTGTCGCTGCAGCCCGGCGGGCCGGGGGCGCCGGTGCTGGTGCGCATCGGCGACGACGCCACCGGGCGGCTGCGGCGGCAATGGGCCTATGCGCAGGCGATCGGGCTGTCCGCCCAGGAGACGCGGGTGCTCGAGGCGCTGGCCGACGGCGAATCGCCGGCGGGCGTGGCGCGCCGGCACGAGGTGGGCATCGCCACGGTGCGCACCCAGATCCGCGGCCTGGTGACCAAGGCGCGCGTGCGCGGCATGCGCGAGCTGCTCGCGCACATGGCGCGCGTCGTCGGCTGAGCCCGGCGCGACCGGGCCGCGCGTCTCAGCGCGGTCCGCTGATGTGCGCGAACAGCGCCGACACGTCCTGGCCGCCGAGGCCGGCACGGCGCGCCGCCTGCATCTGGCTGCGCACCAGCGCGGCGACGGGCGCCGGGCGGTCGAGCTCCTGGGCCAGCCCGAGGAAGTAGCGCAGGTCCTTCTCCATCAGCCCGAGCTGGAACTGCGGCGAGAAGTCGCCGGCCGCCATCTTCGGGATCTTGGTCTTCACCAGCCGCGAGCCGGCCGCACCCTCGCCGAGCAGCTCGCGGGTCGCCTCGGGGTCGAGACCGGCCGCCAGCGCCACCGACATCGCCTCGGCCAGCGCCGCGTTCATCGTGCCCGACAGCATGTTGTTGACCAGCTTGATCGTCGAACCCGCGCCGGAGTCGCCCATGCGGCGCGCCATCCGTCCCATCGCCGCGAACAGCGGCTGGGCCGCGTCGAACGCGGCCTGCGGTCCGCCGACCATGAACACCAGCTCGCGGCCGCGGGCCTGCGCGATGCTGCCCGACACCGGCGCATCGAGGTGGTTCACGCCGCGCGCCACCGCCGCGCGGGCGACCTCGCGCACCATCGCGGGGGTGTTCGTGCTGCTGTCGACGATCGTCGTGCCCGGGGCCGCGGCGGCGACGACGCCGTCCGCACCGAGCATCACCTGCCGGGTCGCCTCGTCGTCGGCGACCATCGAGACGACGAAGTCGGCGCCCTGAACCGCCTGCGCGGGCGTTGCGCAGACCGTCGCGCCGCGCGCGGCGAGCGGCTCGGTGCGGCCGGGGCCGCGGTTCCAGACGCGCAGCGCGAAGCCGGCAGCGAGCAGGTTCTCGGCCATCGGCGCGCCCATCGCGCCCAGGCCGGTGAAGGCGATC
>CAIUGQ010000454.1 GCA_903898725.1 uncultured Burkholderiales bacterium
GCCATCGCGGCCGTCGCGCTCGCGGCCGCCACGACCGTCGGCGCCCAGGAACTCAAGGAACTGAACTTCGGCATCATCGCCACCGAGAAGGCCGGCGCGCTGCGCCAGATGTGGGAGCCTTTCCTCGAGGACATGTCGAAGGCGACCGGCCTGAAGGTCAACGGCTTCTACGCCACCGACTACGCCGGCATCATCGAGGCGCAGCGCTTCAACAAGGTCCAGGTCGCCTGGTACGGCAACCGCTCGGCGATGGACGCGGTCGACCGCTCCAGTGGCGAAGTGTTCGCGCAGATGGTCGACCTCGACGGCACCCCGGGCTACTACTCGTACCTGATCACGCACAAGGACTCGGGCATCACCTCGCTCGAGCAGGTGCTCAAGAACGGCAAGCAGTACACCTTCGGCATCGGTGACCCCGCCTCGACCTCCGGCACGCTGGTCCCGACCTACTACGTGTTCACGCAGAACGGCCTCGACCCGCGCAGCCACTTCAAGGTCACGCGCTCGTCGAACCACGAGGGCAACTTCCTCGCCGCGCTGAACCGGCAGGTCGACATCGCCACCAGCAACAGCGAGATGATCGACAAGGTCAAGGAGAAGAACCCCGAGCGCGTCGAGCAGATCCGCATCCTCTGGACCTCGCCGCTGATCCCGCGCGATCCGCTGGTCTGGCGCAAGGACCTGCCCGAGGACGTGAAGAAGAAGGTGCGCGACTTCGTCACGGGCTACGGCAAGGATGCCCGCGAGAAGGAAGTGCTGCGCAACATGTACAAGCTCGCGGGCTTCAAGCCCTCGACCGATGCGCAGCTGATCCCGATCCGCCAGCTCGAGCTCGCCAAGGACCGCATGAAGTTCGAGAACGACGCGAACCTGTCCGAGGCGGACAAGAAGGCCCGTCTGGCCGACATCGACGCCAAGCTCGCCGTGCTCGCCCGCCAGTCGAAACCCTGAGGACGATGCCCGTGCAGCCGACCCTCTCGACGGCCGGTGCCGTCAGCCTGTCGCCGCCGCGCACCCGGCTGAGCACGCAGCTGGCCTGGGGCCTGCTGCTGGCCTCGCTCGTCTGGGCCTGGCAGGGCGCGGACATGCGCCCGATGGCACTGTGGGCGGATTCGGCCAACATGGGCACGTTCGCGCGCGACTTCTTTCCGCCGGACTTCCACGACTGGCGGATCTACCTGCACGAGATGGTCATCACCGTGCACATCGCGATCTGGGGCACCGTGCTGGCGGTGGTCTGCGCGGTGCCGCTCGGTCTGATGTCGGCGGAGAACGTCGCGCCGGGCTGGGTCTCCCAGCCGATCCGGCGACTGATGGACGCCTGCCGCGCCATCAACGAGATGGTCTTCGCGATGCTGTTCATTGTCGCGGTCGGGCTGGGGCCGTTCGCCGGCGTGCTCGCGCTCTGGATCCACACCACGGGCGTGCTCGCCAAGCTGTTCTCCGAGGCGGTCGAGGCGATCGATCCGCGGCCGGTGGAGGGCGTGACCGCCACCGGGGCGGGCTGGCTCGACGAGATCCTGTACGGCGTGCTGCCGCAGGTGCTGCCGCTGTGGATCTCGTATTCGCTGTACCGCTTCGAGTCGAACGTGCGCTCGGCGTCGGTGGTCGGCATGGTCGGCGCGGGCGGCATCGGCGTGATCCTGCACGAGGTGATCCGCGGCTTCGAGTACGCGCAGACCGCCGCCGTGCTGCTGATCATCATCGCCTCGGTGACGCTGATCGACGTGGTGTCGGCTCGGATCCGACGCTGGGCGATCTGAGGTGCCCCGTTCCCGAGGTCTCGATCCGATGCCGCCGTCGGTCCATCTGAACGGCATCGCGTACGCCTGGCCGGAGCGGCCGGTCGTCGTGGTCTGCATCGACGGCGGGGACCCCGCCTACATCGAGCGGGGCCTGGCCGACGGCATCCTGCCGAACATCGAGCGCTTCATGCGCGAGGGGTTCGCGACGGTCGCGCGCGGCACGGTGCCGAGCTTCACCTGCCCGAACAACATGTCGCTGATCACGGGTTCGCCGCCGGCGGTCCACGGCATCTCGGGCAACTTCTATCTGGATGCGGCGACCGGCGAGGCGGTGGTGATGACCGGGCCCGAGCTGCTGCGCAGCCGCACGCTGCTGGCCGAGTTCGCCGACGCCGGCGCGCGGGTGGTGTCGATCACCGCCAAGGACAAGCTGCGCCGGCAGCTCGGCAAGGACCTCGACGTCTCGCGCGGGCATGTCAGCCTGTCGGCCGAGACCGCCTCGCAGGCCACGCTCGCCGAGAACGGCATCGAGGACGTGCTGTCGCTGGTCGGCATGCCGCAGCCCGACATGTACTCGGCCGAGCTGTCGCTGTTCGTGCTCGAGGCCGGCATCCGCCTCCTCGAACGCGACCGGCCGGACCTGAGCTTCCTGTCCCTGACCGACTACATCCAGCACAAGCACGCGCCGGGCAGTCCCGAGGCGAACGACTTCTACCGCCGCATCGACGACTGCTTCGGCCGGCTCGATGCGCTGGGCGCGGTCATCGCGCTGACCGCGGACCACGGGATGAGCGACAAGTCGCTGCCCGATGGCCGTCCGAACGTGGTGTTCCTGCAGGACGTGCTCGATGCCCGCTTCGGCGCCGGGCGGATGCGCGTCGTCTGCCCGATCACCGACGCGTTCGTGCGCCACCACGGCGCGCTCGGCGGCTTCGTGCGGATCTGGTTCGTCGACCCGACGCTCGACGCGGCGGCGGTCATCGAGCACGTGCGCACGCTGCCCGGCATCGCGCTGGCGCTCGATCGCGCCACGGCGTGCGAGCGCTTCGCGCTGCCCGCCGACCGCGAGGGCGACGTCGCCGTCGTCGCCGAGGCCGGTGCCGTCATCGGCGCCTCCGAACGCGACCAC
>CAIUGQ010000455.1 GCA_903898725.1 uncultured Burkholderiales bacterium
GCACCACCGCGTCGGCGCATGAAGCCCACGGCCGGGCGGGCGGCGGCGCCCGTCCCGCGCTCGCCGTCTCCGCGGCCTACGCGCCCGACGGCCGCCTGTGGGTGGTGGGCGTCGACGAGCGGCGCCGGCTGTTCGTGCAGGCGAGCGCCGACGAAGGGCGCACCTGGGGCCCCCGCACGCTGCCGCCGCTGGGCACGGAGCAGCCGGCGGCCGAGGGCGAGCAGCGTCCGAAGATCGCCTTCGGCCCGGACGGCAGCACGGTGGTGCTGGCATGGACCCGTCCGCTCGCCAGGCCCTACACCGGCGAGATCCGGATGTCGCGCTCCGAGGATGGCGGCCGGACCTTCGCCGCGCCGTTCACCGTGCACCGCGACCGGCAGCAGATCACCCACCGCTTCGAATCGATCGCGTTCGATGCGCGCGGGCGGCTGCATGTGCTGTGGATCGACAAGCGCGATGCCGAGGCGGCGCGGGCGGCGGCGGCAGCGGGCCGCGCGAAGGCCGACTGGCGCGGTGCGGCGGTCTGGCGTGTCGTCTCCGAGGACGGCGGCCGCAGCTTCTCGCCCGACCTGCGACTGGCCGACCACAGCTGCGAGTGCTGCCGCATCGCGCTCGCCCCGGCCCCCGACGGCGGGCTGGTGGCGATGTGGCGGCATGTGTTCGAGGGCAGCGAGCGCGATCATGCCTTCGCCGCCGTCGGCGACGCCGCGGCCGCGCCCCCCGCCCTCGTGCGGGCGAGCCGCGACCTGTGGGCGATCGACGCCTGCCCGCACCACGGTCCGGGCCTCGCGCCGGCCGAGGGCGGCGGCTACCACGCGGTGTGGTTCGGCGATCGCGGCGGCGTCGCGGCGGTGCGCTACGGACGTCTGGGTGCCGACGGCACGCCAGCGGGCGAGGCGGTCGCGCTGCCCGACCCTGCCGCCGAGCATGCCGACGTGGCCGTCGCCGGCCGGCGCGTGGTCCTCGTCTGGCGCAGCTTCGACGGGACCGCGACCCGCCTGCGCGCCTGGGTCTCGGACGACGGCGGCGCCCGCTTCGCGCTGCGCGAGCTCGGCCGCAGCCCCGCGCCGAACGATCACCCCCGCCTCGCGCGGCGCGACGACCGCGTGGTCGTCGTCTGGCGCACCGAACCGGAGCTGCGCGTTGTCCCGATCGACTGAGCCTGCCGTCTCCCGCCGCCGGCGGGCCGCCGCCCTGGCGCTGGCCGCCGCCACCGTGCTCGCCGCAGGTGTCCCGCGGGCCGTGTCCGCCGCGCCTCGGGTGGAGCCCTTCGACGCCGAGACCTGGGGCCGCCTGAAGGCGACGCTGCCGCGCCCCGCGGTCGTCGTCTTCACCACGACCTATTGCGCGACCTGCCCGGAGGTCTTCGAGGGCCTGGGCACCGAGATCCGCGCACGCCGCCCGGGCGCGCCGCTGGTCGCGGTGGTGCTCGACGGCGAGGCGCTCGGCCGCCGCCCGCGCGACAAGCATCTCGCCCGCGCCGATCGCCTCTTCGCGTTCCGGGGTCCGCAGGAGGCGGCGCTGCGCCATGCGGTCGACCCGTCCTGGCGGGGCGTCACGCCGTGGGTCGCGCTGATCGCCGCGGACGGTTCGGTGAGCTTCGGCGGGGGCACGCCGACCCGTGACCGGCTCGACGCGTGGTCGAAGGACGCGAGTTCGCGCTGAGGGTGAAAAGTGTCAGTCCGATGACTTCGGTGCAGGTACACACTCGCGCCGAAAGACTCATCAGTCAAGGAACTTCCGTTCGAGGGATAGGAGAACGCCGTGCTCCGGCAGGACTGTCACAGTCCTGTCATCGACGGTCCGTAGCCTCCGGGACGGCTCGCAGGAGCCCCCCTACACCTCGACAGGACGTACCCATGAAGCTGACGACACGACTGGCGGCCGGCGCCGCGATCGCGATCGCCGCCCTCTCGGCCCAGGCCCAGAACATCACCGGTGCGGGTGCGACGTTCCCCGCCCCGATCTACGCGAAGTGGGCCGAGGCCTACAAGGCCGCCACCGGCGCGCAACTGAACTACCAGGCGATCGGATCCGGCGGCGGCGTCAAGCAGATCACCGCGAA
>CAIUGQ010000456.1 GCA_903898725.1 uncultured Burkholderiales bacterium
GGCGAAGGCCTCGAGCTGCTGTCGGCGCACATCGACGGCGTGGCCGTGCCCACCGCCCGGCTGCACCTGAGCGACGACGGTCTGCGCATCGACGCGCCGCCGGCATCGTTCGAGCTGGTCACCGTCGTCGCCATCGCGCCGGAGGCCAACACCGAGCTGATGGGCCTGTACGTCTCGAACGGCAGCTTCTACACGCAGTGCGAGGCGCAGGGCTTCCGGCGCATCACGTACTTTCCCGACCGTCCCGACGTGATGGCCCGCTACAGCGTCGAGCTGATCGCCGACGCCGCGCGCTGGCCGGTGCTGCTGTCGAACGGCAACCTCGTCGAGCAGGGTGAACTGCCCGGCGGCCGCCACCGCGCGCTCTGGGTCGACCCGTTCCCCAAACCCTGCTACCTGTTCGCCCTCGTCGCCGGCAACCTGGTCGCCCAGGAGGCCCGACTCCAGACGATGTCGGGTCGCGACGCGCTGCTGCAGGTGTGGGTCGAGCCGGGCAACCTCGATCGCACCGACCACGCGATGCAGTCGCTGATCCGCTCGATCCGCTGGGACGAGCGGCGCTACGGTCTGGAGCTCGATCTGGACCGCTTCATGATCGTCGCCGTCGGCGACTTCAACATGGGCGCGATGGAGAACAAGGGCCTGAACATCTTCAACACGAAGTACGTGTTCGCCCATCCGCGCATCTCGACCGACTCCGACTTCGGCGCCGTCGAGTCGGTGGTCGCGCACGAGTACTTCCACAACTGGACCGGCAACCGGGTCACCTGCCGCGACTGGTTCCAGCTCACGCTCAAGGAAGGCCTGACGGTCTTCCGCGACCAGGAGTTCTCGGCCGACGTGCTGGCCGAGGCCAGCCCCGACGAGGCGTCGGCGCACAGCGCGCGCGCGGTCCGTCGCATCGACGACGTGCGCGCGCTGCGCAGCCTGCAGTTCGCCGAGGACGCGGGTCCGATGGCGCATCCGATCCGCCCCGATGCCTATCAGGCGATCGACAACTTCTACACCGTCACCGTCTACGAGAAGGGCGCCGAGGTCATCCGGATGCTGCAGGCCCTGGTGGGCCGCGAGGGGTTCGCGCGCGGCATGGCGCTCTACTTCGAGCGGCACGACGGGCAGGCGGTCACCTGCGAGGACTTCGTCGCCGCCGTCGCCGACGCCAACGGTCGCGAGCTCGGGCAGTTCCGTCGCTGGTACGCGCAGGCCGGCACGCCGCGGGTGCGCGCCGAGGGCCACTGGGACGCGGCCGCGCGCCGCTACGAGCTGGTCCTCTCCCAATGGTGTCCGCCGTCGCCCGGCCAGCCCGAGAAGGCGCCCTTCCACATCCCGGTCGCGGTCGGCCTGCTCGGCGCCGACGGCCGCGAACTCGCGCAGGCCACGCTCGAGCTCGTCGAGCCGACGCAGACCTTCACGTTCGAGGGCATCGACCCGGCGCCGGGTCCCGACGGCCGGCGCTTCGTCGTGCCCTCGCTGCTGCGCGACTTCTCCGCACCGGTGATCCTCGAACACGATGCGGGCGACGACGGGCTCGCCTTCCTGCTCGCGCACGACACCGATGCGTTCAACCGCTGGGAGGCCTCGCAGCGCCTCGCGGTCTCGGCGATCCTGCGGGTCGTCGACGGCGAGCCGGTGCAGCGCACCGCCGCGGCGCTGATCGCGGCGCTCGACCGTGCGCTCGCCGATCCGCGCCTCGATCCGGCGCTGCGCGAGCGGCTGCTCATCCTCCCGTCCGAGGGCTTCGTCGCCGAACAGCTGCAGGTGGTCGATCCGACCGCGCTGCGTGCGGCGCGCAACGCGGTGCGCGACGAGATCGGCCGCGGCCTCGCCCCCACCCTGCACGCGATCGTCGCGTCCATGCCGCCGGTGCTGCCGTACTCGCCCGACGCCGTGTCGGTCGGTCGGCGCGGGCTGCACAACGCCGCCCTCGGCCTGCTGGTCGAAGCCGGCCTGCCGGGCGCCGACGCGCTCGCCGCCGCGCAGATCGCGGCCACCGACAACATGACCGACCGCCTCGGCGCGCTGGCGGCGCTGGTGCACTCGGCCTCGCCGCTGCGCGAGGCCGCGCTCGCCGACTACGCGCGCGAGTTCGCCGACGAGCCGCTCGCGCTGGACAAGTGGTTCATGCTGCAGGCCACGATGCACCGGCAGCCCGGCGACGCGCCGGTGCTCGAGCGGGTGCGCGCGCTGATGTCCCACCCGGCGTTCTCGATGCGCAACCCGAACAAGGTGCGCTCGCTGATCACCGCGTTCTGCGGCGGCAATCTCGCCGAGTTCCATGCCGCCGACGGTTCGGGCTATGCGTTCTGGGCCGAGCAGGTGCTGGCGCTCGATGCGCTGAACCCGCAGATCGCCGCGCGGCTGTCCAGGGCGATGGACCGCTGGCGCAAGTTCGACGCCCCCCGCCAGAGCGCGATGCGCGAGGCACTCGAGCGGGTCGCCTCGCAGGCCCGATCCGCCGACGTCCGCGAGATCGTCGGCAAGTCGCTCGCCTGAGCGTCGGCACGCGCCGCAGGGGCCGTGCCGTGCCGGGCGTCACGGTCCTGCGCGGGCGATCCTCGTAGAATTGCCATCCCGCACGCGGAGAAGCCCGATGGCCAAGCAGATCAGCCTGTCGCAGTACCTGATCGAGAAGCAGCGCGAGAAGAACCTGATCCCGGCCGAGCTGCGCCTGCTGCTCGAAGTGGTCGCCCGTGCCTGCAAGCGGATCAGCTATGCGGTCGGCAAGGGCGCGCTCACCGGCGTGCTCGGGGCCGCCGGCTCGGACAACATCCAGGGCGAGGCGCAGCAGAAGCTCGACGTGATCGCCAACGAGACGCTGCTCGAGGCCAACGAGTGGGGCGGCCACCTGGCCGCGATGGCGTCCGAGGAGATGGACCACCCCTACCCGATCCCGAACCGCTATCCGAAGGGCGAGTTCCTGCTGCTGTTCGATCCGCTCGACGGCTCGTCGAACATCGACGTCAACGTCTCGATCGGCACGATCTTCTCGGTGCTGCGGCTGCCCGAAGGCGTCAGCGAACCGCTGGAGCACCATTTCCTGCAGCCGGGCTCGAACCAGCTCGCCGCGGGCTATGCGGTCTACGGCCCGTCCACGCTGCTGGTGCTGACCGTCGGCGACGGCGTGGCCTGCTTCACCCTGGACCGCGAGACCGGCTCCTGGTGGCTGACCTGCGACGGCATGAGCGTGCCCGAGGACACGAAGGAATACGCGATCAACGCGTCGAACTCGCGCCACTGGTTCGAGCCGGTGCAGCGCTATGTCGCCGACCTGACCGCGGGCAAGACCGGGCCGCTCGCCAAGGACTACAACATGCGCTGGGTCGCCTCGATGGTGGCCGACGTGCACCGGATCATGACCCGCGGCGGCATCTTCATGTACCCGGCCGATCGCCGCGAGCCCGACAAGCCCGGCAAGCTGCGCCTGATGTACGAGGCCAACCCGATGGCCTTCCTCGTCGAGCAGGCCGGCGGGGGCGCCACCAATGGCCGCGAACGCATCCTCGACATCCAGCCGACGAAGCTGCACGAGCGCGTCGCGGTGTTCCTGGGGTCGAAGAACGAGGTGGTGCGCGCGACGCGCTATCACGAGGGCGGCTGAGCCGCGCAGGCCGGCCTCAGGCCTTCGCACAAGGCCTGTCCGGCCCGGCACGCGCGCGGCGCTGACCGACTCGCCTGCCCGACGGTGCACTGGCACGGACAGGCGCCGGCCATCCTCCAAATAGCGGCTTTGCGAGCCGCTTTTCACAATCGCTGGCGGGGGCGATGCACCTAGAGTGTGCATCGAACCTGCGGGCCACGGCCTGATCGCCGACCGCCCGCCCACCCTGACCGCCGCCTCGCGATGACCGACCTCTCACCCGCAGCACGCGCCGACGCACACCTCCGCTCGCGAGACGGCCAGGCGGCCGTCGGCCTGAACGGCTACTTCCGCTACCACGGCCTGTGGGCGCCCGGCGTCCGGCTCTTCCGGGTCATGCCGTTCGCCGCGAAGTCGGCGCTGATCTCGCTGGCATTCTGCATCCCGCTGGCGACGATCGCCTTCCTGTACTTCGCCAAGCAGGCGGAGATGCTGCAGTTCTCCCGCAAGGAGGTCGTCGGCATCGCCTATGCCCGCTCCGCGCTGCCGGTACTCGGTGCGGTGCACGAGCTCCGCAACCGCGCGGTGCTCGGCACCCCGGACCTCGAGACGGCGGGGCGGGCCGAGAAGGCCGCGCACGAGGCGCTCGCCACGATGCAGGCGAAGCTCGGGACGCAGCTCGGCACGGACGAGGCCTGGACGGCGCTGCAGTCGCTGCGGCAGACCGCGAGCGCACCGGGCGCCAGCGCCGACGCGATGTCCGCGCTCGAGGCCTACGGTCAGTACGGCGCGGCGCTGCGCACGCTGCTCTCGGCTGCGATCGACGGCTCGAACCTCGCGCTCGACCCGGAGATCGTCACCTACCACCTGATGGACGCGGCGCTGATCCAGGCCACCGGGCTGATGGATCACATCGCCGAGACCGCGAGCTACGGCGCCGCCGTCCTCAAGCCCGGCAGTGCCCTGCAGCCCTCGCGCATCGAGACCCTGCTGACCCTGGCGGAGGCGCGGCTCGCCGATCTGCGCCGCAGCACCACGAAGATCACGCGGCACGACCCCGCCGCAGGCTCCGGCATCGCGGTCGATGCACTCGCGCAGTCGGTGACGGCCTACATGCAGGCGACGCTGATCCGGTTCGCGGGCGAGAGCCCCACCGGGGACCCTGCAGCACTGGTCGCGGAGGCGACGAAGCTCCACGCGGCGATCGCCGCGCACCAGGCGACGCTGATCGGCGTGCTGGAGACAGCGCTGGCCGACCGCATCGCGCGCCTCGAGATGGAGCGGATCGCCATCGCCGTGCTGCTGACCTCGGCACTGCTGCTCGCTGCCTACCTGTTCTATGCGTTCTTCCTGGTCACGCGCGGCGGGCTGCGCGAGGTGGCCACGCACATCGAGGCCATGGCGGCCGGTGACCTGACCCGCACGCCCCGTCCCTGGGGCAAGGACGAAGCGGCGGCACTGATGCGCACGCTCTCCAGCATGCAGGACTCGCTGCGCACGATCGTCGCCAAGGTCCGCACCAGCGCCGACTCGGTGGTGCAGGCCAGCACCGAGATCTCGAGCGCATCGCTGGACCTGTCGGGCCGCACCGAGCAGACGGCCGCCGCGCTGGAGCAGTCGGCGGCCTCGATGGAGGAGATCACGTCGACGGTGCGCATGACCGCGGACAACGCGCGCCAGGGCGCCGACATCGCCGCCGACAACGCCTCGGTCGCGCGACGCGGCGGCGCGGTGATCGAGGACGTCGTGAAGACGATGGACGAGATCCGTCAGGCCTCGGCACGGATCGCCAGCATCATCTCGGTGATCGACGGGATCGCCTTCCAGACCAACATCCTGGCGCTCAACGCCGCGGTCGAGGCAGCGCGCGCCGGTGAGCAGGGCCGCGGCTTCGCGGTCGTCGCGAGCGAGGTCCGTGCCCTCTCCCACCGCTCCGCGGACGCCGCCCGCGAGATCAAGACGCTGATCGAGGCGACCGTCTCGAAGGTCGCGACCGGCACGACGGTCGTGCGCAGCGCCGGCGAGACGATGCAGGAGATCGTCGCGAACGCCGAACGCCTGACGCTGCTCACCACCGCGATCGCCGATGCCGCGAACCAGCAGGACTCGGGCGTCGGCCAGGTCGGCACGGCCCTCCAGGACCTCGACCGCGGCGCCCAGCAGAACGCGGCGCTCGTCGAGGAGACCGCCGCCGCTGCGGGGTCGCTGAAGGACCAGGCGGTCGCCCTGTCGGAGACGGTGTCGGTCTTCAGCCTGCCGGCCGACGCTCGGCGCTGAGCGCGAGCGCCGTCGCGAGCTCGATGCCGCGGATCAGCGACGCGACGCCGCTCGCCGCAGCAGCGCCGCCACCGCATCCGACGCCGCGGCGAACCCCATCGCCGCGGTGACCATCACCACGCTGCCGTAGCCCGAGCAGGCCAGCGGCATTCCGGCCTCGCCCGGCGACTCGGGCCGCGCGCCGCCGGCGGGCGCCGGCGACCAGATCGCCTCGACGCCGAAGCGCACGCCGCGTTCCCGCGGGAACGCATGGTCGCGGCGCAGGCGCGCGCGCACGGAGGCGAGCAGCGCATCGCCCTTCGCGTCGGCCAGGTCGGTGCGGCGCAGCGCCAGCGGATCGATGCGTCCGCCGGCGCCACCGCAGACCACCACCGGCACGCCGCGCGCGATGCAGGTCGCGATCAGTGCGGCCTTGGCACGGGGCGCGTCGATCGCATCGACGACCACGTCGGCATCGGCCGCGAGCAGGCTGCCGACGTTGTCGACGGTGACGAAGTCGTCGACCTGGACGACCACGGTGTGCGGCGAGATGTCAGCGATGCGCTCGGCCATCGTCGCCACCTTGGACGCTCCGAGCGTCGAGTCGAGCGCATGGACCTGCCGGTTCACGTTCGACTCGGACACGTGGTCGAGGTCGATCAGCGTGAGCCGCCCGATGCCGCAGCGCGCGAGCGCCTCGGCGACCCACGATCCCACGCCGCCCACGCCCACCACGACCGCATGGGCCGAGGCGATGTGCTGCGCACCCGCCTCGCCGTAGAGCCGCGCCACGCCGCCGAAGCGGCGCGCCGCGAGCGTGTCGTCGGGCAGCGCGGCGGACGCGGCCTGCGGCAGGCCGTCGTCGCCGTCGACGCTCACCGCGCCGGTCCTCGCATCGATCAGGGCAGCAGCACCGTGGAGCCGGTGGTCTTGCGACCCTCGAGGTCGCGGTGCGCCTGCGCGGCATCGGCCAGCTTGTAGCGCTGCTCGATCTCGATCTTGACCTTGCCCGAGGACACCATCTTCATCAGGTCGCCGGCGATCTCCTCGAGGTTCTCGCGCTTCTCCGTGTGCGGCATCAGCGACGGGCGCGTGATGTACAGCGTGCCTTTGAGCGCGGTCAGCGGGACCGGCGGCACCGGGCCCGAGGCGTTGCCGAAGCTCACCATCAGGCCGAAGGGCGCGAGCGAGTCGAGCGAGGCCTGGAAGGTGTCCTTGCCGACCGAGTCGTAGACCACCGGCACCATCGCGCCCTTCGTGATCTCGCGCACGCGCTCGGCGACGTTCTCCTCGCGGTACAGGATCACATGGTCGGCGCCGTGGGCCCGGGCGAGGTCGGCCTTCTCCTTCGAGCCCGCGGTGCCGATCACGGTGACGCCGAGCGCCTTCGCCCACTGCATCGCGATCAGGCCGACGCCGCCGGCGGCCGCGTGGAACAGGATCGTCTGGCCCTTCTGGAGCTTGTATGTGCGGCGGAACAGGTACTGCACCGTCATGCCCTTGAGCATCATCGCCGCGCCGGCCTCAAAGCCGATCTTCGAAGGCAGCTTGACCAGCTTGCCGGCCGGCATGTTGCGCACTTCCGAGTACGAACCCTGCGGGCCGCCGGCGTAGGCCACGCGGTCGCCCGGCTTGACGACCGTCACGCCGGCACCGACCGCCACCACCTCGCCCGCGCCCTCGGTACCGAGTCCGGAGGGCATCGGCGACGGGTACAGGCCGCTGCGGACGTAGCAGTCGATGAAGTTCAGGCCGACCGCGTGGTGGCGCACCTGCGCCTCGCCGGGGCCGGGCGCACCGACCTCGACATCGACGTACTGAAGCACTTCCGGACCGCCGTTCTGCGAGAAGCGGATGGCCTTGGGCATGGTTGTCTCCGTGGGATGTTCTGGATGCAGGCCGAGTATAGCCAGCGGGACCGGCCCGGACGGGCGTGCCCGGACGCTGTGGCAGGATACGGAAACCCCCCGCCCCGGGCGCCCGCCGCCCCCCCTGCCCCGTGTCCGACGCCCCATTCCCGGCGCTCGACGTCCTCGCCCTCGGCGAGCCGATGATCGAGTTCAACCAGACCACGCCCGGCCGGCCCGAGTTCCTGCAGGGCTTCGGCGGCGACACCTCCAACGCCGCGATCGCCGCGGCCCGCAGCGGTGCGCGTGCCGGCTACCTGACCCGACTCGGCGACGACGCCTTCGGCCGGATGCTGCTCGGGCTCTGGCGGGACGAGGGCGTCGACACCGGCGGCGTCGCGATCGACACCGCCGCGCACACCGCGGTCTACTTCGTCACCCACGGGCCCGAGGGCCACGCGTTCTCGTACCTGCGCAGCGGATCGGCGGCGAGTCGCATGGGTCCGGCCGACGTGCCGCTCGATCGAGTGCGCGGCGCACGGATCCTCCAGGCCTCGGGGATCAGCCTCGCGATCTCGGCGAGCGCCTGCGACGCGGTGCTGCACGCGTTCGAGGCGGCGCGCGCGGCCGGCGTGCGGGTCGCCTTCGATTCGAACCTGCGCCTGAAGCTGTGGCCGCTCGCCCGCGCCCGCGCGATGATCGGCGCGGCGGCCGCGCTGAGCGACGTGTTCTTCCCGAGCATCGACGACGTGCGCGTGCTCTCGGGGCTCGAGGATCCGGACGCGATCGTCGACTGGAGCCATCGCCTGGGCGCACGCGCGGTGCTGCTCAAGCTCGGCGCCGAAGGCGTGCTGGCGAGCGACGGCACGCGGCGCGAACGGATCGCCGGACACCGGGTCGATGCGGTGGACGCGACCGGGGCCGGCGACTGCTTCTGCGGCACCTGCCTCGCGCGCCTGGCGGCGGGCGACTCGCTCTGGGAGGCCGCGCGCTATGCCAACGCCGCGGCCGCCCTCAGCACCACCGGCTGGGGCGCGGTCGCGCCGCTGCCGCGACCGGACGCGGTGCGGGCGCTGATGGCGCGCGGCTGAGCGACGCCTGTCGGGCGCTGGGCGCCCGGCTCGGCGCCGTCAGCCGCCTGCGCGGGCTTCAGTACGTCCCAGGGTAGGCGCCGCCGTCCAGCAGCACGTTCTGACCGGTGAAGTACGACGCCTGCGCGCTGCACATGAACGCGCAGAACTCGCCGAACTCCAGCGCGTTGCCGAAGCGCTTGGCCGGGATCGCCGCCTGGCGCTGCGCGGCCACCTCGTCGGGCGTCTTGCCCAGGTTCTTCGCGGTCGTCTCGGTGGTCTTGCGCAGGCGGTCGGTGTCGAACTGACCGGGCAGCAGGTTGTTGATCGTCACGTTGTGCTCGACGGTCTTGCGGGCCACGCCGGCGACGAAGCCGGTCAGGCCGCTGCGCGCGCCGTTGGACAGCCCGAGGATGTCGATCGGGGCCTTCACCGAGCTGGACGTGATGTTGACGATCCGACCGAAGCCGCGGGCGATCATGCCGTCGACCGTCGCCTTGATCAGCTCGATCGGGGTCAGCATGTTCGCGTCGATCGCGGCGATCCAGTGATCGCGCGTCCAGGTGCGGAAATCGCCCGGCGGCGGGCCGCCGGCGTTGTTCACCAGGATGTCGACCTGCGGGCACGCGGCCAGCGCTTCGGCGCGACCGGCCTCGGTGGTGATGTCGCAGGCGACCGCGATGACCGTCACGCCGGTCTCGTCGCCGATCCGCTTCGCCGCCTCGGCCAGCGGCCCGGGGGTGCGCGCGTTGATCACCAGGTTCACGCCCTCGCGCGCCAGCGCCAGCGCGCAGCCGTAGCCCAGTCCCTTGCTGGCGCCACACACCAGCGCCCACTTGCCTGCGATGCCGAGATCCATGCGATGCGTCTCCGTCCGATCGTGCGGTTGGGGGGTCCGGACCATGCGGCACCGCAGCGCGGCGCCCCCGATCCGGCCCGAGGTGACGGCCCGCGCCGCGGGCCGTCCGGGAAATCAGCGCCGGCGCTTCGTCGCGGAGGCGCCGAGCAGCGTGCCCAGCACGCCGCGCACCAGCTCGCGCCCGGCGGTGGTCGCCATCGAGCGGGCCGCGCTCTTGGCGGCGGCCTCGAGCACGGAGTCACCGCGCCCCTTGCCGCCGCCGAGCAGAC
>CAIUGQ010000457.1 GCA_903898725.1 uncultured Burkholderiales bacterium
ACGTCCGACAGGTCGCCGTGGTACGGCAGGTAGTTGTTCGTCTGGTAGACCCGGGTCGACTTGTCCTTCGGGTCGCCCACCGCCGCCACCACCGCGAGCAGCTCGCCCTTGGGGTTCTGGCGCACCGGCAGGCCCAGGTGCAGGCCCAGGCCGTAGTAGAGGCCATCGAGCTCGGCATCCGAGTAGCGCGCCACCGGCAGGCCCCGCAGCAGCAGGAAGCCGCGGCCGTTCTCCAGCTCGTAGGCGTGGCGGGCGAGCTCGGCGGCGAGCGACGGCTCGATCGGGAAGTCCTCGGCGCCGAAGTCCGGGAAGACCAGGCCGCGTGACTGCACCGCGCGAAGTGCCGCGTCGAGCGAGGCGATGGCCGCATCCGACAGTTGATGCACCCAGGAGTCGTCGCCGTCGAGCGCCTGCCCCGTCCAGGCCGCCGGGCCGGTGATCCGCTGCGTCAGCACGATGCCCATGGGGAGTCCGGTCGAGGTCGATGGGGCTTCATGATCCATCGATTCGGGATCGCGATCCAGCCGAGCCGCCGAAGCCTGGCGGGGACCGCGCGTCGGCCGGCGCGGCGCCGCTTGGGGGTCGCCGGGCCCGCGGCCCCTTGAAATCCGGGCGAAGCGCCTATACTTCGTCCTTGAACACCGGGGCCGACCTGGTTTCGACGTGGGTAGTGAAGCGTCTCAGTGCATGCCGAGCACTCTCGTGGTCTCGTTAATCCCCGAGAAAACTTCAAACGCCAACGACGAGCGTTTCGCTCTCGCCGCTTAAGGCGTGAGCCGCTGCACCGGGTTGCCGATGGCCCGGGTCCCGCAAGGGACTGCAGCGTCATTCACATCGGATCGCGACCGGGCGGGTCACTTGCCTGGAAGCTAAAAAATAGGTGGCTGGTCTTCTTCTGAGCCTGCCCGGCGGCGCGGTCGAAGACGAGATCCAAATGACGTGGCTAAGCATGTAGAGCTGTTATGTAGATCACTTGCGGACGCGGGTTCGATTCCCGCCGGCTCCACCAACAACCCGCCCGACGGCATCCACGGTCGTCTGGCAGCACCGAAAGAACCCGCCGAGTGCGGGTTTTTT
The DNA here is from genome assembly GCA_903898725.1 of uncultured Burkholderiales bacterium. Classification (GTDB taxonomy): domain Bacteria; phylum Pseudomonadota; class Gammaproteobacteria; order Burkholderiales; family Burkholderiaceae_E; genus UBA4615. The sequence goes on from CAIUGQ010000457.1 coordinate 1,078, forward strand.
CATGCCTGTTCGCCCTGCCGGGACAGCAGCGAGCTCGCGCCTCGACCGCTCGAGCTCGCCTTGGCGCCCGTCTTGAGGTCAGCCGTCCGCCCGCCGATACACCTCCGCCAGGCGTCGCTGCACGTCCCGGTAGCGGGCGAACGCGTCGTCGTACAGCGCTCGCGAGCCGGGGTCGGGCTCGTGGATCCTGTCGCCGTCGTCCGTCTGCACCGCGGGGGCGGACGACGGACCGTCGAACACGCCGAGTCCCACCAGCGCGAGCAGTCCCGCCCCGGCCGACGAATCGGCGAGCGGCGCCGCGCGGACCGGACAGTCGAGGACGGAGGCGACGATCCCGCTCCACACGCGGCTCTTCGCGCCGCCACCGACCAGCCTGACGCCGGACAGCGCGAAGCCGCGGTCCTGCAGCACGGACAGCGCGTCGCGCAGCGCGAAGGCCGTGCCTTCGTAGACCGACCGCGCGAGGTCGGCGCGGCCGTGGCCCAGGCCCAGGCCGACGAAGCTCGCCCGCAGGTCGCCGTCCCAGTACGGGCACCGCTCGCCCGACAGGTACGGATGGAAGAGCACGCCGTTCGATCCCGGCGGCGACGTCTCGGCCAGCGCCGACCACTGCGCAAAATCCGGCGCATCCCGGTCGCCGGTCATCAGCGAGCAGGCCCACGCGACCGCCGTCGCGCAGGTGTTGGTGCCCGCCTGCGACAGCCAGTACGGCGCGATCGGGTAGGGGTAGGAGATCAGCTTCGGATGCACGCGAGCGGGGCTCGAGATGCCGTGGATGCCGCCGGCGCTGGCCAGGCGGATCACGCATTCGCCCTCGCGGCGCACGCCCGCGGAGAAGGTCTCGGCCGTGCTGTCCATCGTCCCGTTGAAGACGGGCGTGCCTGCCGTCAGGCCCAGCAGCGACGCCGGCTCCGGGAGCAGGCGGCCGATTTCGGCCGCGATGGGGCGGACCGGCGGGAGCTGCGCGACGGACAGGCCCGCGAGCGCGCACAGGCGCTCGGACCATCGACCGGTCGCGACGTCGAGCAGCAGCGCCGAGACCGCCGCGGCCGGATCGGTGGCCCGCTCGCCGGTCAGCCGGAACGCGAGGTAGTCCTTCGACAGCAGCAGGTGCCGCGTCCGCTCGAGGCTGCGGGGATCGTGGCGGCGCATCCACGCGAGGTGCGACAGGGTCCACGTCGGCGTGGGCCAGTTGTTCCCGATCGCGAACACCTCGTCGCCCGCGGTCTGCGCGATCTCGCGCGCCTCCGTCTGCGAGCGCTGGTCGTGCCACAGGATCGCCGGACGCACGGGCTCGCCGGCGGCATCGAGCAGCACGCCCACGTGGGCGGCGCTGGTGACGGCCAGGCCGCGAACGCGGGCCGGATCCAGCTCGAGACGCGCGATGAGGCGCCGACAGGCGAGGGCCAGCGCCGGCAGCCAGCTCGACGGGTCCTGCTCGGCCCACGCGGTGCGCGGCGTGCGGGTCGGATAGCCCTCGGTCTCGATGCCGAGCACGCGCCCGTCGTCGTCGAGCGCACAGACCTTTCCCGAGCCGGTGCCGACGTCGAACCCGAAGACGATGCCGCCGCGCGGCGTCCGGCTGATGGGCATCGGGATCGACTCCTTCGAAACGGCGGGGGATGGGGCGGACCGATCGCGGAGGGGAACAGGTCGCTCGAGGATCGAAGCGTATCCGAGTCGTGCCGCCACGCGACGCGTCGACTCGCGGCCGGCAAGAGCTGCCGCCATGTGCATCGCCGGCGGGGCCGCACGCTGATGCCGGGGCTGATCGACAACCACTTGCACATCCTCATGACGGACGGCAAGGTCCACAAGAACACGCTGCCGCGATGAAGCGCGGCGTCGGCTGTCGCGTTCTCCTACGGCCGCGCGGCATGGCCGTCGACGCGACCGGCAGGAGGTGCGCCGCATGACGGGCGTGCAGCGACGCGACGTCCGTGCTCGCCGAGCACCGGCGGTGTCGAGGAGACTGCGATGAACCCTCCCGTTCCTCCGCCATCGGGCACCGTGCCGCCCGACCCGGACCTGGCCGAGCAGGCCCGTCCGGGGCATGGCATCCCGTCGCAGGACCCCGACCCGGCGGCCCAGACGACGCTGACGCCCGAGGAGTCCCGCCGCGAGGCCGGCTCGGTGTTGACGGGCGGCGGTGCGGCGGGCGGCGCGGCTCTGGGCGCGACCGTCGGCGTGGTAGTGGCGGGTCCGCTGGGCGTGCGGGTGGGCGGGACGCTGGGCGCGGTCGCCGGTGCGATCGGCGGGGCTGCGGTCGGGACCGTGATGGGGCCGGACGACGACGGGAAGGCGGCCCACACGTCGCAGGGCGTCCCGGACTCAGCCGTCGAGGGCGACGACACGCCGACGGGCAGCGGAAAGCGCTGAATCGGGGCCGCCGCCGCTCACCGCAGTCCCACGCAGTTCGCATAGAACGTCGTCGTCGCCGGCCAGTCGGAGAAGATGCCGATGACACCGACCTCGCGCGCGAGCACGTCGTTCACCTCGAACACGTCGCCTTCGGTCCGGATGGCGGCATCGATCG
>CAIUGQ010000458.1 GCA_903898725.1 uncultured Burkholderiales bacterium
CGAGCAGGCCGAACTCGCCGCGAAGCTCGACGCGCCGCAGCTGCGCCTGCTCGACATCCGCGACGGCAAGGATGCCGCCGGCCGCACGCCGTACGAGCTCGGCCACCTGCCGGGCGCGGTGTCGGCCCCTTACTCGCTGTGGCGCGGCCCCAAGGACAACCCGGGCAAGCCGCTCGATGCGCAGGCGCTCACCGCGCTGCTGCAGCGGCTCGGGATCGACCGCGACACCGAGGTGGTGGTGGTGCACGAGGGCAAGGACGCGACCGACTTCGGCGCGGCTGCGCGTGTCTACTGGACGCTGAAGACCGCCGGCCTGTCGAAGCTGTCGATCCTCAACGGTGGCGTCGCCGCGTGGCGCGCGGCCGGCCGGCCGCTGCCGACCGATGCGGTCCAGGTGCGGACGTCGAGCTACGTCGCGCAGCTCGACACGCGCCTGATCGCCACCCGCGACGACGTCGTGGCGGCCCAGTCGGCGCAGAAGGCCAAGCTGATCGACGCCCGTCCGAAGGCCTTCTTCGAGGGCGAGACCCGTCACGTCGCCGCCAAGGCGCCGGGCACCATCGCCGGCGCGAGCAACCTCGACTCGGCGGTGTGGTTCAACAAGGGCAGCGGCTCGCTCCTCGCCGCCAACGACGTCAAGCGTGTAGCCCAGTCCAACGGGATCGAGCCGGGTTCGGGCACCGACGCGGTCTCGTTCTGCAACACCGGCCACTGGGCGGCGACCAACTGGTTCGTGATGTCGGAGATGCTGGGCGAAAAGGACGTGAAGCTGTACCCGGAGTCGATGGTCGAGTGGTCGCGCGCGGGGCTGCCGATGTCCAACGTGCCGAACCGCATGCGTCAGCTGCTGATCGACCTGAAGCTGTCGGGGAGCTGAGACTGCGATGAGCAGCGTCGCGCGGGCGCGCCCGGCGGTGGGCGCGGTGCCGCGGCTCGCGCCGTGGCTGGTGGTGCCGCTGGCCTGGTTCGCGGTCACCTGGGTGGCCGGCGTGCGTCAGGGCCTGCTCGTGCTGGTGGGCCTGGGCTTCGGCGCGGTGCTCGCGGCGACCGCCTTCGGCTTCACCACCGGCTGGCGCGTGTGGCTCAGGCAGCGCGACCCCACCGGCCTGCTGGCCCAGTTCCTCGCGATCGGGCTGGCGATGCTCGGCACGGTGCCGCTGCTCGCCACCCACCCCGAGCTGTCGGGCGCGGTCGCGCCGCTGTCGTGGAGCCTGGTGCTCGGTGCCTTCGTGTTCGGCGCGGCGATGCAGGTCGCCGACGGCTGCGGGTCGGGCACGCTCTACAAGGCCGGGCTCGGCCACCCGGCGAGCATCGCCGCGTTTCCGGGCCTGGTGATCGGCAGCTTCCTCGGCGCGGCCCATCTGGACTGGTGGCTCTCGTGGGGCAGCCTGCCGGGCGTGTCGCTGGTCGAGACGCTGGGTGCGGGCGGCACGATCGCCGTCCAGGGCGCGGCGCTCCTCGGGATCGGCACGCTCGCCTGGCGGGCACGGCGCGCCACCGGCACGCGCTGGCGCGGCCGTGGCGTGTGGATCGGCGCCGTGCTGCTCGCGGTGCTCGGCGTGGCCAACCTCGTCATCGCCGGCCAGCCCTGGGGCATCGTCTACGGCCCGGGGCTGTGGGGCGCGAAGATCGTCTCGTGGCTCGGCGCGGACCTGTCGGGCAACGCCTTCTGGGGCACCGAGGCGCGGCTGGCGCAGGTCGCCGCACCGGTGCTCGACGACGTCACCACGATCACCAACCTCGGCCTGCTCGCGGGCTCGCTGCTGGTGGCGGCGCGTCGCGGCACCGCGTGTCCGGACGTGGGCCCGGTGCCGATGCGGCAGTGGCTCGCCGCGATCGTCGCCGGGCTGGTGCTCGGGTACAGCTCGCGGCTGGCGTTCGGCTGCAACGTCGGCGCGTTCTTCTCGGGCATCTCCTCCGGCAGCCTGCACGGATGGGTGTGGTTCGCGGCGGCCTTCGCGGGCTCGACGCTCGGCATCCGGCTGCGCGAGCGGCTGGGCATGAAGGGGTGAAGCCATGAGACGCATCGGACTCGCCGTCGCGTTCTGGGCCGCACTCGCCGGCTTCGTGGTGCTCGATGCGCTGAGCGCCGCGCCGCGGGATCGCTTCGCCGAGCCCTCACCGCTCGCGCTCGGCAGCGAGCGGGCCGCGGGCGCCGGGCACTGCTCGGGGAAGTAGGCGCATCACCCCGGGGTCAGCCCGGGGTCGAACCGAGGGCCAGGGGCTGAGGACCGAGGTCGAGCCTGGAGGGCCCGGTTCCGGGGCCCGAGGCCCGTCTCAGGCCTCGCGCAGGCGCTCGAGCCCGGCCTGCACGCGCACCGGATCGTCGGCCGCGAGCAGGCGCGCGACACGGGTGCGCAGGCGGCCGGCGTCGCAGCGCAGGATCTCGCGCTTGATGCGCAGCAGGCTCGCCGGGTGCATCGAGAACGCCCGCAGGCCCATGCCGATCAGCAGGCGCGTCGCCTCGAGGTCGCCGGCCATCTCGCCGCAGACCGACACCGGC
>CAIUGQ010000459.1 GCA_903898725.1 uncultured Burkholderiales bacterium
CCGAGCCGCCCGCAGCGCCGGCGGTGATGTCGAGTCCCGCCGAAGCCGCGGATGCCGGCGAGGTCGCCGAGGTCGCCGAGGTCGCGGTGAGCGCTGCACCGCCCGCCGACCCCCAGACCGCGCCGGTGCCGTCGACCGAGACCCCTGCCGAGACCGCGTCGCCCGTTGCGGCGGCCGAGCCGACCCCGACCCCGACCCCGACTTCGCTCGCCGCCGCGCCCGCTGCAGCGCTGCCTGCGCTGCCCGGCACGCGCCATCAGCGCTTCAGGGTGTACTGGGGCGAGTTCACCGAGGCGGTGTCGGTCGCGCGGCTCGAGTACCGCCTGGTCAACGACGGCGATCGGTACGAACTGCGCACCGCGGGCGAGGCGGAGGGCCTGCTGTCGCTGGTCTACTCGGGCACGCTCACCCAGTCGAGCACCGGCCGTCTCGGACCGGCGGGGCTGCAGCCGGTCCGCTATGCCGAGACGCGCGGCAAGCGCCCCGAGCGCGCCGTCGCCTTCGATCCCGACGCCGGGCGCCTGCTGCCGGTCGGCCGCGATCCGGTGCCGCTGCCGGCGGGCACCCAGGACCGGCTGAGCGTCTTCTACCAGATCGGCCTGATCGTGCGCGCCGAACCCTCGCGCTTCGTGGCCGGCATCGGGTTCGACCTGCCGGTGGCGACGATGCGCGAGGTCCGCACCGAGCGCTTCGTCGTGGTCGGCGCCGAGATGCTGGTGGTGCCCGGCGGACCGGTCCATGCGCTGCACCTGTCGCGCCCCCCTCCGCCCGGAACGGACGATCCGAGAATCGACCTGTGGTTGGGGTACGATTTCGAGATGCTGCCGGTGCGGCTCCGCATCGAGGATGCGGGCCGCAGAGTGCTCGATCAGGTGATCGACCTGGGTGGCTGAGGCCGATCCGACCGGCCGTCTCGAGGAGTCCGCTTCCATGACCGATACGGTCGGCCGCCCCGGCCGCAACGTGCTCGGCGGGCCGCTGCAGGCGTGCTCGTACGATCCCCTGACGGGTTTCTTCCGCGACGGCTGCTGCAGCACCGGGCCCGACGATCACGGCAGCCACACGGTGTGCGCACGCGTCACCGGCGCCTTCCTCGAGTTCAGCCGCCAGCGCGGCAACGACCTGAGCACGCCCCGCCCGGAGTACCGCTTCAAGGGGCTCGAGGCGGGCGACCGCTGGTGCCTGTGTGCGGCCCGCTGGCTGGAGGCCTACGAGGCGGGCGCCGCCCCGCCGGTCGTGCTCGAGGCCACCCACGAGTCCGCGCTGTCGATCGTGCCGATGAAGGCGCTGCTCGCGCATGCATGGGTCCAGCGTCCCACCGAGTCGCACTGAGGCGCCGGATCCGTGAAGCTGCTCATCGTCCCGGTCACGCCGTTCCAGCAGAACTGCTCGGTCCTCGTCGACGAATCGACGATGCGGGCGGTCGCCATCGACCCGGGCGGCGATCTCGACCGCATCGACGCCGCGCTCGCCTCCACCGGGGCCACGCTCGAGAAGGTGCTGCTCACCCACGGTCACATCGACCACTGCGGGCAGGCCGCCGAGTACGCGCGTCGCCACGGCGTGACGATCGAAGGCCCGCACCTCGACGACAAGTTCTGGATCGACCAGCTGCCCGGCCAGGGCAAGATGTTCGGCTTCCCGCCGCTCGATGCGTTCGACTCCGACCGCTGGCTCGAGGACGGCGACACCGTGCGCTTCGGCGACGTCGAGCTGCAGGTCGCGCACTGCCCGGGCCACACGCCCGGTCATGTCGTGTTCCATCATCCCGGCAGCCGCCTCGCGATCGTCGGCGACGTGCTCTTCCAGGGCTCGATCGGCCGCACCGATTTCCCGCGCGGCAACCACGCGCAGCTGATCCGCTCGATCCGCGAGAAGCTCTGGCCGATGGGCGACGACGTCGCGTTCGTGCCGGGTCACGGCCCGATGTCGACCTTCGGCGACGAGCGCGCGTCGAACCCCTTCGTCGCGGACGACGTCTAAGCTGGCCGCGCGCCGGCCGTCACGCCTTCTTCGCGCCCCACGAGTCCTTGAGCGTCACCGACAGGTTGAAGACCGGCGCCTCGGGCCGGTGATCGACGCGGTCGGCCACGAAGTAGCCATGGCGCTCGAACTGGAAGCGTGCATCGGCCTGCGCGCCCGCCAGCCCCGGCTCGAGGATCGCCTGGACGATCCGCTTCGCCTGGGGGTTGATCGACTCGCGATAGTCGCGTCCGCCGGCATCGGGGTGCGCCTCGAGGAACAGCCGCTCGTACATCCGGACCTCGGCGGCGACGCCGTGGCGGGCCGATACCCAGTGGATGTTGCCCTTGACCTTGTAGCCGTCGGCGCCCGGCGTGCCGGACTTCGAGTCGGGGAAGTAGCTGGCCAGCACCTTGGTGACACGGCCGTCGGCGTCGGCCTCGAAGCCGGTGCACTCGATGACGAAGCCGTGCTTGAGCCGGACCTTGTTGCCCGGGAACAGCCGGAAGAAGCCCTTCTGCGGCTGAGCCTGGAAATCCTCGCGCTCGATCCACAGCTCGCGGGTCAGCGGGAAGTGCCGCAGTCCACGGTCCGGATGGTGCGGATGGACCGGTGCCGTGCACGGCTCCTCGAGCGCCTCGGGGAAGTTCACGAGTTCGAGCCGCAGCGGGTCGAGCACGGCGAACGCGCGCGCCGCCTTCGCATCGAGGTCGTCGCGCAGCGCCTGCTCGAGCACCGAGGGATCGACCCACTGATGGGCCTTGGAGACGCCGATGCGCTCGGCGAACAGCCGGATCGACTCGGGCGTGTAGCCGCGCCGGCGCAGCGCCACGATCGTCGGCATCCGCGGATCGTCCCAGCCGTCGACCGAGCCCGACTGCACCAGCTCCTGGAGCTTGCGCTTGCTGGTGACCGTGTAGGTCATGTTCAGGCGCGCGAACTCGATCTGCCGCGGCAGCGGACGCTGGAAGAAGCCGCCCTCCGCGGCGCGTTCCAGCAGCCAGTCGTACAGCGGCCGGTGGTCCTCGAACTCGAGCGTGCACAGCGAGTGGGTGACGTTCTCCAGCGCATCAGACAGCGGATGCGCGAAGTCGTACATCGGATAGATGCACCAGGAGTCGCCGGTTCGGTGGTGGTGCGCGAACCGGATCCGGTAGAGCACCGGATCGCGCAGGGTCACGTTGGGCGCGGCCATGTCGATCTTCGCCCTGAGCACGTGCGTGCCCTCGGCGTGGGTGCCCGCGCGCATCTCGCGCAGCAGCGCCAGGCTCTCGTCGGCGCCGCGGCCCCGGAACGGCGAGTCGGTGCCGGGCTCGGTCAGCGTGCCGCGCCGCGCGCGCATCTCGTCGGCGGGCTGCGAGTCGACGTAGGCGTGGCCGCTGCGCACCAGGTGCTCGGCGATCTCGTAGAACCAGTCGAAGTAGTCGCTGGCGAAATAGAGGTTGTCCTCGCCGCCGGTGTCCCAGGCGAAGCCGAGCCAGCGGACCGTGTCGAGGATGCCGTCGACGTACTCCTGGTCTTCCTTGACCGGGTTGGTGTCGTCGAAGCGCATGTGGCAGCGCCCCGCATAGTCGAGGGCGAGCCCGAAGTTCAGGCAGATCGACTTGGCGTGGCCGATGTGCAGATAGCCGTTCGGCTCGGGCGGGAAGCGGGTCCGGATGGGGGCGGGGTCCTGGGCCGAGCCGAGCTGCAGCGACGCCGGGCCGGGCCGGCCCGACCACAGGCGGCGCGCGTACTGGCCGGCCTCGAGGTCGGCGTCGACCGCCTGCCGGATGAAGTGGCTCGCGCGGGCGGCCTCGGCATCGCGAGGCGATTCCGGGCGCGAGGTCGGTGCGCTCTGGGCTGAGGCGGGCGGGGTCGCTGCGGTCATCGGGCGTCGGACGAAAACCCCGATTCTAGCAACCGGGCCCGCAGGCCCCGCTGCCGACCCGGTGGCCGGCGGCCTCGATCAGACGCCGAGCAGGTCGACCTCGAACAGCAGCGTCGCGTTCGGCGGGATCACGCCGCCCGCGCCACGGGCACCGTAGCCCAGCTCGGCCGGGATCACCAGGCGGCGGGTGCCGCCGATCTTCATGCCCTGCACGCCTTCGTCCCAGCCGCGGATCACGTGGCCGGCGCCGAGCGGAAAGTCGAAGGGCGCGCCTCGGTCCTTGCTCGAATCGAACTTGCGGCCGGCCTGACCGTTGTCGTAGAGCCAGCCGGTGTAATGGACCACGGCCATGCAGCCGGCGGTCGCCTCGGCGCCTTCGCCGACGACGACATCCTCGTACTGCAGCCCGGAAGGGGTGGTGGTGAATGCCATCGCGTATCTCCTTCGGAAAGGCGGCGACGATAGCACGCGGCCCGCGTTCAGCGCCCCCGCTGCGATCGCGGTCCGACCCAGCGCTCGTAGCGCGCGCGCAGTTCGGACAGCTCGAGCATCACCTCGAGCGGAAAGCCGGAGCGGTCGCCGCGCTGGTCGAAGACGAACTCGTCGATCGTCGCGTTCATCCGCGAGGGTTCGGCCCAGTCGCGGGCGAGCGCCTCGATGACGTGGGGGAAGCGCTCGGCGGTGACCTGCAGCATCCCGTCCGGCAGGTTCGACAGCAGCTCGCGCGCGGCCAGCGACGGGCGCGGCGCGGCGGCGCGACGGTCGTCCGTCGTGCCGCTTCGACCGGTGCCCGAGGCGCGTGCATCGGGGCTGACGCGTGCTGCGGCCGACGCCGTGGACAGCGGGCGCCGGGCGGCGATCGACCCGGCGGCACGGCGCGGATCCGAGGTCGGGTTGCGGTCGAAGGGCATGTCGGTCTCCTGCCGGCGAGATTCTGTTGGAACGGTTCGAGGGCGCCCGGGCACCCCGGGGCGTCCGGCTTGCGCGGACCCGGGCGATACAATCGACCGCCAGCATCCGACCGTCTTCGTGCGGCGAACAGGAACTTCATCGCATGTCCGATCATTTCATCGCCCGGCCCGCGGGCGCCGTCCGCGGCGCGCTGCGGGTCCCCGGCGACAAGTCGATCTCGCACCGCTCGATCATGCTCGGGGCGATCGCCACCGGCACCACGCGGGTCACCGGATTCCTCGAGGGGGCCGACGCGATCTCGACGATGAACGTGTTCCGGGCGCTCGGCGTGCGCATCGACGGACCGGTCGACGGCCGGGTGACGGTCGAAGGGGTCGGTCTGCACGGCCTGCGGGCGCCGACGGTCGACCTCGACTGCGGCAACTCGGGCACCTCGATGCGCCTGCTCTCCGGGCTGCTCGCGGGGCAGGGCTTCGAGGCCCGGCTGATCGGCGACGCGAGCCTGTCGCGCCGTCCGATGAAGCGCGTGACCGAGCCGCTCGCCCGGATGGGCGCGCGCATCGACACCGACGACGGCCGTCCGCCGCTGCGGATCCACCCGCCGGCCGGGCGCCTGCAAGGCATCGCCTACGCCATGCCGGTGGCGAGCGCACAGGTGAAGTCGGCGCTGATGCTGGCCGGCCTGTACGCCGACGGCGAGACCCGCGTCACCGAGCCGGCGCCGACTCGCGACCACACCGAGCGGATGCTCGGCGCCTTCGGCGTGCCGGTCGGGGTCGACGGTTCGACGGTGACGGTCCGCGGGGGCGTCGCGCTGCGCGCCACCGACATCGACGTACCGGCCGACATCTCGTCGGCGGCGTTCTTCCTGGTGGCCGGCGCGATCGCCCGCGACGCGGACCTGCTGCTGCGGCATGTCGGCACCAACCCGACCCGCACCGGCGTGATCGACATCCTGCGGCTGATGGGGGCCGACCTGACGCTGGAGAACCCCCGCACGGTCGGCGGCGAGCCGGTGGCCGACCTGCGGATCCGCTCGTCCTCGCTGCGTGGCATCGACGTGCCGCCCGAGCTGGTGCCGCTGGCGCTCGACGAGTTCCCGGTGCTGTTCGTCGCCGCGGCCTGCGCGCGCGGGCGCACCACCGTCACCGGCGCCGAGGAACTGCGGGTCAAGGAATCCGACCGCATCGCGGTCATGGCCGACGGGCTGCGCGCGCTCGGCATCGATGCGAGCCCGACGCCCGACGGCATCGTCATCGAGGGTCGGGGCGACCGTCCGGACGTGTTCTCGGGCGGTGCGGTCGACTCCCACGGCGATCACCGGCCGGCGATGGCCTTCGCGGTCGCCTCGCTGCGCGCGGCGGCCCCGATCCGCATCGCCGACACCGCCAACGTCGGCACCTCCTTCCCGAACTTCGTGGCGCTGGCCCGCGAGGCCGGCATCGACGTCGAGCACGCCCGGGCCGGATGAGCGGCGATCCGACCCCGGCGGACGCCTCCCGTCCGGTACCCGCCTCGATCGACGCGAGACGGGCGCCGGTGCTCACGCTCGACGGCCCGACCGCGTCGGGCAAGGGCACGATCGCCCAGCGCGTCGCCCGCTCGCTCGGCTGGCACTACCTCGACAGCGGCGCCCTCTACCGCCTGACCGCGCTCGCGGCGCTGCGTGCCGGCGTGTCGCTGGACGACCCCGAGCGGCTCGCGCAGGTCGCGGCCACCCTGCCGGTGGGCTTCGAGGCCGACGGCCGGATCCGGCTCGGCGGCGAGGATGTCACCGACGCGATCCGCGACGAAGCGGTCGGGAACGGCGCCTCGCGGCTCGCGGTCCACGCCGGCGTCCGGGCCGCGCTGCTCGGCCTGCAGCGCGGTTTCCGGCGTCCGCCGGGGCTGGTCGCCGACGGCCGCGACATGGGCACCGTTGTGTTCCCGGACGCCTCGCTGAAGGTGTTCCTGACGGCCAGCGCGGCGTCCCGCGCGGACCGTCGCCATAAGCAGTTGATCGAAAAGGGGATTTCTGCTAAACTCCCGGGCCTTTTGCAGGATCTTCGGGAACGGGACGCGCGCGACGCATCGCGCTCGGTCGCCCCGCTGGCTCCGGCAGAAGGTGCGTACGTCCTGGATTCGACCTCGCTCACCGTCGACGAGACGGTGGCGAAGGTGCTGGATCGCTGGTCGGCGCAAGGGTAGCGGCCCGCTTAGTCACGCTCAGGCAGGTCGCTTTTATCGTCAACACCGCTGGATTTACGGGTCGCTTCTCGGGGCAAGCCACGGTCGATGCATCGACCGACCGCCTCGCGTTCCCTCTCTCCGGCGCGCGCACAGGACACCACTTGAACACCACTTCCATTCCAGAGACCGAGAGTTTCGCGAAGCTCTTCGAGGAGTCGCTCTCCAAGCAGGAGATGCGGCAAGGCGAGGTGATCACCGCCGAGGTGGTCCGCATCGACCACAACTTCGTGGTCGTCAACGCCGGACTCAAATCCGAGAGCTTCATCCCGATCGAGGAGTTCCACAACGATCGCGGCGAGCTCGACGTCAAGGAAGGCGACTTCGTCTCGGTCGCCATCGATTCGCTCGAGAACGGCTACGGCGAGACGCGTCTGTCGCGCGATCGCGCCAAGCGCCTGGCGGCCTGGATCAACCTCGAGAAGGCGCTGGAGTCCGGTGACCTGGTCTCGGGCACCATCACCGGCAAGGTCAAGGGTGGCCTGACCGTCATGACCAACGGCATCCGCGCATTCCTGCCGGGTTCGCTGATCGACACCCGTCCGGTCAAGGACACCAC
>CAIUGQ010000460.1 GCA_903898725.1 uncultured Burkholderiales bacterium
GTCGGCCGCAGGCCGGCCGAGTTTTTTTGCCGGCCCGTCGCGGCCCCCCGCCTCGCGGGCACCCTCGGGCCGCAGGCCCGAGGGCGCGGGGTCAGCGAAGCGATGCCCGCCCCCGGGCGACGACGGGCCGCGCCAACCGTCGAGCATCGACGGACCGCACCAACCGTCGAACGTCGAGCGCCCCCCCGCCTCAACCTCCGTGCAGGAAGTCCACCGACCCCGGCCGCCCGTCGAGGTGCAGCATCGCCGTCGCCGGCCGCTGCTCGGCGACCACACGCCCGCGGCGCACCACCGCGAGCCGGGCCGCGCGCAGCCGGATCGCCTCGATCGGGTGACGGGCCTGCAGCAGCACCATGTCCGCGCGACAGCCCGCTTCGATGCCGTATCCCTCCAGCCCAAGGATCCGCGCCGGCGTCGTCGTGACCGACTCGAAGGCCGCCCGCATGCCGTCCTGCCCCGTCATCTGCGCGACCTGCAGCCCCATCGAGGCCACCTCCAGCATGTCTCCCGAGCCCATCGGGTACCACGGGTCCATCACGCAGTCGTGCCCGAAGGCCACCGGCACCCCTGCCGCCATCAGCTCCGGGACGCGCGTCATGCCGCGCCGCTTCGGATAGGTGTCGTGCCGGCCCTGCAGCGTGATGTTGATCAGCGGATTGGCGATCGCCGAGACCCCGGCCTCGGCGATCAGCGGGATCAGCTTCGAGACGTAGTAGTTGTCCATCGAATGCATGGACGTCAGATGCGAGCCGGTGACCCGCCCCTGCAGCCCGAGCCTGCGCGCGTGGTACGACAGCGTCTCGATGTGCCGCGACATCGGGTCGTCGGACTCGTCGCAGTGCATGTCGACGCGCAGCCCGCGGGCCGCGGCCAGTTCGCACAGCAGCCGCACCGACTCGCGGCCGTCCTCCATCGTGCGCTCGAAGTGCGGGATGCCGCCGACCACGTCGACGCCGCGGTCGAGCGCGCGCTCGAGGAGCTGCAGCGCGGTGAGCGTGCACGACGGATCGTCGCGCCGCGGCTCGTAGCGCAGCACGCCGTCCTGGGGGAAGGCGACCAGCTGCAGGTCGATGTAGGGCGCGACACGGCGCTTGACCTCGAGCAGCGCATCGACCGCGAGCAGCCGCGGATCGGAGGTGTCGACGTGGCTGCGGATCGCGAGCAGGCCCCGCGCCACCGCGATGTCGCAGTAGGCAAGCGCCCGCTCGACGATCGCCTCCTGGGTCAGGTGCGGCTTGAGCTCCCCCCACAGCGCGATGCCCTCGAGCAGCGTGCCCGACTGGTTCAGCCGCGGCCGGCCCAGCGACAGCGTCGCGTCCATGTGGAAGTGGGCGTCGACGAAGGGCGGGCAGAGCAACATCCCGGCCGCGTCGATCTCGCGCCCGGCGGCCGCGCCGGCCAGCACCGCATGCGGCTCGACCGCCACGATGCGCTCGCCGCGCACCGCGACGTCGAGGCCGGTGCGCCCGTCGGGCAGCGCGGCATTCCGCACGATCAGATCGAACATGGCTCAGCGCTCCCCTTTGCGGTACGGCTTCATCAAGGCCTGCGGATAGGCGGCACGGCGCGCGACCAGCACCAGCGCCAGGATCGACAGCAGGTAGGGCAGCATCAGCCAGAGCTGGTAGGGCACCTCGCTGCCGGCGCCCTGCTGCAGGCGCAGCTGCATCGCGTCGAAGCCGGCGAACAGCAGCGCACCCAGCAGCGCCTTGCCGGGCCGCCACGAGGCGAACACCACCAGCGCGACGCAGACCCAGCCGCGGCCGTTGATCATGTTGAAGAAGAAGGCGTTGAAGGCGGCCAGCGTGAGGAACGAGCCGGCCATGCCCATCAGCGCCGAGCCCGCCGCGATCGCCGCGATCCGGGTGGCGGCCACCGGGATGCCGGCGCTCTCGGCGGCGGCCGGGTTCTCGCCGACCATCCGCAGCGCCAGCCCCGCAGGCGTGCGGTAGAGCAGCCAGCCGACCGCGGGCACCAGCGCGAAGGCCAGCAGCGCCAGTGGCGTCTGCGCCGCGAGCACCGGGCCGACGAGCGGGATCGCATCGAAGGGCGCGCCGATGCCGGTGAAGGGCTCGACGGTCGGCGGCGTGCTGACCTTGGGAAAGCCGACCCGGTACGCGTAGTACGACAGGCTGGTGGCCAGCAGCGTGATGCCGAGCCCGGAGACATGCTGGGAGAGGGCGAGGACCACGGTCAGCACGCCGTGCAGGCTCCCCAGCAGCGCGCCCACGAGCGCCGCGGCGAGCACCCCGCCCCACAGCCCCGCGCCCTGGTAGGCCGCGAACCAGCCGACGAAGGCCCCGGCGACCATGATCCCCTCGATGCCGAGGTTGAGCACGCCGGCCCGCTCGCACAGCAGCACGCCCAGGGTGCCCAGCACCAGCGGCGTGGCGATGCGCAGCACCGCGATCCAGAAGTTCGCCTGCAGCAGCGTGTCGACGACGTCGGCGAGCACGCTCAGCGCCTCCGGATCCGGTACTGCGCGAGCATGGTCGCCACCAGCATCGCGAGCAGCGAGACCGACACGATCACGTCGGCGATGTAGCTCGGCACCGCGACCTCGCGGCTCATGCTGTCGGCGCCGACCAGCATGCCGGCGACGAAGACCGCGGCGCCGATGACCGCGAGCGGATGCAGCGCGGCCAGCATCGCGATGACGATGCCGGCGTAGCCGTAGCCCGGCGACATGTCGAGCGTCACGTAGCCGGTGCGACCCGCGACCTCGGAGACGCCGGCCAGGCCGGCCAGCGCCCCGGAGAGCAGCGCCGCCCGCAGCATGACCCTTCCGACCGGCACGCCGACGAAGCGCGCCGCCTCGGGGCTCGCGCCGACCGCCCGCCACTCGAAGCCCCAGGTGGTGAAGCGCTGCACCGCCCAGACCAGCACGGCGAGACCGACCGCCCACAGCAGTCCGGCATGGACCCGCGACTTCTCCAGCAGCCGGGTGAACTCGAGCTCGGGGTTCAGGCCCACCGACTGCGGCCAGCCCATCGCGGTCGGATCCTTCATCGGACCGTCGAGCATCCACGAGACGAACAGCAGCACGACGAAGTTCATCAGCAGCGTGGTGACGACCTCGTCGACACCGAAGCGGTTGCGCAGCAGCGCGGGACCGGCGACGAGCGCCGCGCCCGCGGCCATGCCCGCCCCAACCATCCCTGCGAACAGCAGCACGAGCGGCGCATCGAAACCGCTGCCGTCGTGCAGCCCGCCGACGGCGACCGCCGCGAGCGCACCGAGGTAGAGCTGGCCTTCGGCACCGATGTTCCAGAACCGCGCGCGGAACGCGACCGCGGCGGCCAGCCCGGTGAGCATCAGCGGCGTGGCGCGGGTCAGCGTCTCGGTCAGCGCGAAGCGCGAGCCGAAGGCGCCGTCGAACAGCAGCGCGTAGGTGCGACCCACCGGCGCGCCGGCCCAGGCGACCAGCAGCGCGCAGGCCGCGAGCGTGACCGCGACCGCGACCAGCGGCGCGACCAGCATCGCCGCTCGTGAGGCGGTCTCACGCCGCTCGAGCCGCATCGGCGCCCTCCTTCGCGTCGGCGCCCATCATCGCCAGGCCGAGCGTGGCGGTCGTCCAGTCGGCGACGGGTCGTGCCTCGGAGAGCCGGCCGTGCGAGATCACCGCGATCCGATCGGCGAGCGCCAGGATCTCGTCGAGCTCCTCGGAGATCAGCACGATGCCCGCGCCGGCGTCGGCCGCGGCCAGCAGCTTCGAGTGGATCCAGGCGACGGCGCCGACGTCGAGTCCCCAGGTGGGCTGGTCGGCGACGATCAGCCGCGGTGCGCGCGACAGCACGCGCCCGAGGATCAGCTTCTGCATGTTGCCGCCCGAGAGCTGGCGGATCGGCTGATCCAGGCCGCGGCAGCGCACGTCGTAGTCGGCGACGATGCGCGCGGCCGCCTCGCGGATCGCGCCGCGCTCGACCAGCCAGCCACCGCGGGCGTACGGCCGCGCCCGGTAATGTTCGGCGACCGCGTTCTCGGCGACGCTCGCCTCGGCGATCGCGCCGAGATGATGGCGGTCCTCGGGCACGCGCCCGACACCGGCGGCGATGAAGGCGGCCGGGCTCGCGGCGATCGGCTTGCCGCCGACGCGCAGTTCGCCCCGGACCGGTGCCCGCAGCCCGCACAGCAGCTCGGCGAGCGGCTGCTGGCCGTTGCCCGCGACGCCGGCGATCGCGACGATCTCGCCCGGGCGCAGCGCGAGCGACACGCCGTGGAGCAGCGTTCGCGCCCCATCGGCCGCGTCGACCTCGCGCAGCGACAGCACCGGCGGCGTCGCCGCGTCGTCGGGGCGGCGCACGCGCGCCGCACGCACCGGCTGCGCGACCTCGCGCCCGACCATCAGGCGCGCGAGCGCCGACGCATCGGTGCCGGCCGCCGGCAGCACCGCCTCGAGCCGGCCCTGCCGCAGCACGGCGACCCGGTGGCTCGCCGCGAGCACTTCGCCCAGCTTGTGCGAGATGAAGACGATCGACAGCCCCGCCGCGACGAAGGCCCGCAGCGTCGCGAACAGCCGCTCGCTCTCCTGCGGCGTGAGCACCGCCGTCGGCTCGTCGAGGATCAGGATGCGCGCATCGCGGTACAGCGCCTTGAGGATCTCGACGCGCTGCTTCTCGCCGATCGACAGGTCGCCGACGCGGGCGTCGGCATCGACCGCCAGACCGAAGCGCTCGGCCAGGCCGACGAGCCGGGCACGCGCCGCGGCCCGGCGCGACACCGGCCGCCACCACGGCTCGACGCCGATCAGCACGTTGTCGAGCACCGTCAGGTTGTCGGCCAGCGTGAAGTGCTGGTGGACCATGCCGATGCCGGCGGCCAGCGCCGCGGCCGGGTCACCCGGCGGCAGCGGCGCACCGAACGCCTCGACGGTGCCGCTGTCGGCCACGTAGTGGCCGAAGAGGATCGACACCAGCGTGCTCTTGCCGGCGCCGTTCTCGCCGAGCAGCGCCAGGACCTCGCCGCGGGCGAGGTCCAGGGAAATGCCGTCGTTGGCGAGCAGCGAGCCGAAGCGCTTGGTGATGCCGGTCAGTCGAAGGACCGGCTCGGCGCGCTCGGTCACCGCGTCACTTGGCGTTCGGCTTGGGCTGGTTGTCGTCGATCTTGACGGTGAACTTGCCGTCGTAGATCGCCTTCTCCCGTTCGCGGACCTTCTTGACCAGGTCGGCCGGGATCTTCGCCTCGAAGGTGCCCAGCGGCGACAGCGCCGAGCCCTTGTACTTCATCATCGAGAACTGGCCGTAGTCCTCGGGCTTGAACTTGCCGCCCTTGACCGCCTCGAGCGCGCGCTCGATGGTGGGCTCCATGTTCCACAGCGCCGAGGCGACCACCGTCTCGGGGTACTTGTCCTGGGTGTCGATCACGTTGCCGATCGCGAGCTTGCCGCGCTCCTTGGCGGCATCGGACACGCCGAAGCGCTCGGCGTACATCACGTCGGCGCCCTTGTCGATCATCGCGAAGGCCGCCTCCTTCGCCTTGGGCGGGTCGAACCAGGAGTTGATGAAGGTGACCATGAACTCGACCTTCGGGTTCACCTCCTTCGCGCCGGCCATGAACGCGTTCATCAGCCGGTTGACCTCGGGGATCGGGAAGCCGCCCACCATGCCGATCTTGCCGGTCTTGGTCATGCCGCCGGCGATCATGCCGGTCAGGTAGGCCGGCTCCTGGATGTAGTTGTCGAACACCGAGAAGTTCGGCGCCTGGGGCTTGCCCGACGAGCCCATCAGGAACGAAATCTTGGGATAGTCCTTGGCCACCTTGCGGGCCGCCGCCTCGACGGCGAAGGACTCGCCGACGATGAACTGCGCGCCCTTCTCGGCGAACTGGCGCATCACGCGCTCGTAGTCGGCGTTGGCCACGCTCTCGCTGAACTCGTAGTCGATCGCGCCGCGGTCCTTCGCGGCATTGAGCGCCTTGTGGATCCGGCTGACCCACTGCTGCTCGACCGGCACGGTGTAGACCGCGGCGACCTTGATCTTCGACTGCGAGAAGGCCGTCATCGGCACGCCGGCGGCGGCCAGGACGGAGGCCGACACGGCGGCGGACAGGACGGCTCGGCGAGCGCGCGGGCTGGTGTTCATCGGAGACCTCTGGCTGGGCGGGAGCGCCGATTATAGAGACCGGACTCACGCCTCGGCGAGCCTCGTGTCGACGGCCGCGGCGAGGTCCGGAACTCAGTCGGCAGCCGGCGGCTGCACGCGCACCGATGCGGGGGGCGGACGCACCAGATCGAGGGGGCGGGACAGCGCGCGACGCACCAGCTCGCGCCAGGTCGCCCCGATGCCGCGCGCATCGAGCCGCCGTGCACGCAGCGCGAGCATCAGCGACAGCGTGAAGCTGACCGCGAGATTGGTGATCGCGATCACCGCGACCCCGATCGTCGCCAGCAGGATCGGCTGCCAGGTGAGCTGCGTCCAGAGCACCGTGCCTGCCATGCCGAGGTTGGCCGAGGCGAACGCCACGTGACGGATGTCGAGCGGCAGGCCCGTCAGCGTGCCGAGCAGCGAGACGCCGCCCAGCATGCAGCCGAACAGGAAGTTGCCCGCCAGCGCGCCGAAGTTGTGCTCGACCCAGGCGCCGACCGCCTGCGCGCGCCGCTCGCCGACGATCGCGACCAGCAGTGGCATCTGCGCGACCCGCCTCGGGAGTCGATGGAACACCGCGAGGTTGTCGCAGTAGCCGGACACGATGCCGGCGAGGAACAGGCACACGCCGGCGATGGCGGCGTAGAACACCGTCAGCCCGAGCGGGTCGAGCTGCCCGAGCAGCCCCGCGGACTTCTCGGGCGAGGCCGGCGCCCAGCCGGTGAGCGCGAGCAGGCCCCAGGTGAGCAGCACCGCGAGCGGCAGTGCCACGCCGACGTTGCCGAGCACGGCGACGAACTGGCTGCGGACCACCTGCACCAGCAGCTCGGCGACCCGGGGGACCCAGGCACGCGTGCCGCCGGCCTGGCCGGCATCGACCTCGGCAGCGATGCGCGCGGCGGTCATCGCGGGCTGCTTGGTTGCGACCGTGCCGTGCAGCAGCTGGATCAGCACGAACCCCAGCCCGTAGTTCAGCGAGACCAGCACGCCCTCGACCAGCGGCGGCGCGTGCATCGCGGTGATCAGCACCTTGGCCATCGCCATGAACGCGACGACCACGCCGCCGACCGCAGCGGAGCGGAACATCGCCCACCACTGCGCGCGGTCGGTGGCGATGTAGTGCTCGCCGGTCCGACCGGCGTGCTCGGTGATCTCGAGCGCGGCGAGCTCGGTGCCCTTGCGCCAGACCGTGCGCAGGCTGGTCTCGTCGGCGCAGGCACGGACCTGCTGCCGGAAGAAGCGCATCCACGCGGCATCGCGCTGCGCCTGGGGCTGGGTGAAGTCGAGCAGATCGAGCAGCAGCTCGAGCCGGTCGATGATCTCGGCGAGCCGCTGCAGCTTGAAGGTCAGCGAGACGGTGACGCCGGTGCGGCCGGTGTTGCGCCGGATGCGGCGGATCACCTCCCGGCACTGCTGCAGCATCACGCGCACCGGCCGATCGTCCTCGGCGGGGTCCCCGGTGCCGAGCACGAGGGCCGCGGTCCAGCCGTCGACGTAGGTGCGCACCGCGGGCTGCTGCTCGAGGAAGGGCGAGGCCGAACGCTGCGCATCGGGATGCACGCGTGCCAGGCCCGGATCGACCCCGGTGGCGGCGATCCGGGCCGACAGGACCTTCAGCGCCTCGAGCATCTCGGTGGCGAGCCGATTGCGGGCGGGGGCGGGCATCGCGCCGACGTCGAGCAGCCGGGCCAGCCGCTCCCAGCGGTCACCCGGAATGGACAGCGCCCACGAGGCGGCGTTCGACGCCCCGAACAGACGCCTCGCCCAGTCCTTGAGCTGGTCGTCCTCGAAGTCCTCGGGCAGCAGCCGATGCAGGGCCCGGCGGCGCAGCTCCGCGCCGAAGCCGTCGGGCGGTGCGATGCCGAGGTCGGCGAAGAAGCCGACGTGCTGGGTGCCCGCGATGATCGACGCCAGCCGACCGGCGATCTCGGCGCGGGCCGCATCGTCGCGTTCGACGGCATCGAGCCAGGCGTCGAAGCGCGCCGCCGCCCCGGCGGTCCAGGTCCGGTCGCGGCCGCGCAGACGGCGCACGAGCGCGACCAGCGCGGAGGGATCGATGCGGGCGGTGTCGGTCATCTGGCACCGGAGCTTACCCCGGATGGGGTCGGGCCTGCGTCGGTGCCCCGTGCCCCGGAGATGCCCGAATGCCGGCGCTCAGAAGAGCTCGAGCTCCGCGTCGTTCTGCTTCGGTGCGAGATGCCCCGCCGCCACCAGCGCCTCCCAACCCAGCACCTGGTTGCGGCCGGTCTCCTTCGCGTGGTAGAGCGCCGCATCGGCCCGGCCGAACGCGCCGGCCGTGTCGTCGAGCGGGCCGATCCGCGTGTAGCCGATCGACACCGTCACCCGTCCCACGCGCGAGAAGGCACGCGCCTCGACGCTGGCACGCAGCCGCTCCAGCGGCGAGAGCGCAGCGTCCGGGGGCGTGCGAGAGAGCACGACCACGAACTCCTCGCCGCCGAACCGATACAGCCGGTCGACCGGACGGAACTGGGCACGCATCATCTGCGCGAGCAGCAGCAGCACCTCGTCGCCGTACAGGTGTCCGTACTCGTCGTTGATGCGCTTGAACCGGTCGACGTCGACCACCGCGAGCCAGTGCGGCGCGTCCTGCGGCGTCGGCGCGCGCGTGTCGACGCCTTCGGTCGGCGCCTCGGTCGCGGGGTCGTCGCGCAGCATCCGGTTGAAGTCCGCGTCGAAGGTCCGACGGTTGCGCAGCGAGGTCAGCGTGTCGTGCTCGCCGTAGTCGAGGAGCGCGAGGTGATTCCGATAGATCCGCAGCAGGTTGGCGACCGCCGCCTCGCGCTCGGGCGCCAGCATCGCGTCGACGCCCTCGGCCTCGATCAGGCCGACCGGCTCGCGTTCGGAGAGCACCGGGAACAGGTAGCTGCAGCGCGGCGCATCGCGGACCGAGAGCCGCAGCGCGGCACGTTCGGCGAGGCAGCGCGCATGCGGGCCATCGACCGGGGGCAGCAGGCGCGGGTCGCCCGCATCGCGCAGCCGCTGCGTGCCCGCCGCGGTCGCCCGCAGCACGGGCCACAGCCGGGGGGCGCCTTCGCCAGGCACGAGGCGCAGGTAGGTGACCTGGCTCGCGTCGAGCTGCGCACGCAGCAGCTGGGCGACCGAGCCCTCGAGCGAGTCGCGATCGCGCTCGGCGGTCAGGTCTGCAACGGTCTCGATCAGCTTTGAATTCGACACGGAGGACAGGGTGAGACGAGTCGATGCGGGGAGGCGTCGGGGACGCCCGGGCTGCGCTGCCCTGACGCCGAGGTGGCGGCCGGGACGCGCTTCGTAGGGTTATCGGTCCGGATGGGCCCGGACTTGAGTGGGCACAAGATCACGGCGACCAAGCGGTCGCGCCAGGTCCCGCCGGACGCCCTCAGCCGACGACGACTCCGCTCGGACCGGCACCGACCGGCTGCTGCCCGACCCGCCGGTGCGCGGCGGCCTGTGCAGCGCGGTCCGCCACCGCCTCGCCCAGCAGCAGCACCACCGGGCGCCCGTCGACCGGCAGGCCGCCGGCGGCGAGCGCGCCGAGCGTCGTCCGCTCGACGGCCTGATCGGGCCAGGTGGCGGCCCGGACGGCGACCGCAGGCGTCTCCGGCGCGAAGCCCCGCCTCGCCAGCACCCGCGCACAGTGGCCGGCCAGCCGGCCGGCCATGTAGAGCACCACGGTGCCCGAGGGCGACAGACCCTCGGCCCAGGCCGCGTCATCGCTCGCCTCGGGCGTGCCCCGATCGCCGCCCTCTCCCCGGCCGATCCGCGGCGTCACGATGTCGAGCCGTCGGGCGACCCCGCGCCGCGTCAGGGAATGCCCGGCAGCGGCAGCGGCCGCGCCGGCAGCGGTGATCCCTGGCACGATCTCCCACTCGATGCCCGCGGCGTCGAGCTTCCGATCCTGCCGCGCCCGCCCGGAGACTCGCCTTATGCATGA
>CAIUGQ010000461.1 GCA_903898725.1 uncultured Burkholderiales bacterium
CTGGCGCACCCCCTCGTAGCCGTGGGCGAGCATGCCCTCGTACCACTTGGGATTGAGCTTGGTCAGACGTTTGCGCATTTCGTCGTCGAGCACATAGGTCTCGCTGATGCGCTGGTAGATCCAGGGCTCGACCTGGCCGGTCGTCGCCGACCAGCCCATCGTGTTGGTGAGGTGCACCTCGATCTGGCGCACGCCCTCGTAGCCGTGGGCGAGCATGCCCTCGTACCACTTCGGGTTCAGCATCCGCGTGCGGCTCTCGAGCGCGACCTGCTCGGAGAGCGTGCGCACCGTGCCTTCGCCGCGGGTCTGGTCGCCGATGTAGACCGGCACGTCCTGGCCGCCCTGCGCGCGGCGCACCGCGCGGCTGATGCCGCCCAGCGTGTCGAAGTAGGTGTCGACCGTGGTGACGCCGAGCTCGACCGAGTCGAGGTTCTGGTAGGTGAGCTGCACGTCGGCGAGCTGGCTCGCGAGCAGTGCCGCCTGCTTCACCGGACGACCGCCCCGGCCGTAGGCGAAGCCCTTGCGGCGCGTGTAGGTCTCGGCCAGCTCGTCCTCGTCGTCCCAGCGGCCGTTCTCGACCATCATGTTGACGTTCGAGCCGTAGGCGCCGTCGGCGTTGCCGTACACCCGCAGCGCGGCCGTCTCGAGGTCGCAGCCGTGCTCGGCCTGGTAGGCCAGCGCATGCTTGCGCACGAAGTTCGAGTCGACCGGCTCGTCGGCCGAGGCGGCGAGCCAGGCGGCCTCGGCCAGCAGCTTGATCTGCAGCGGCATCAGGTCGCGGAAGATGCCCGACAGCGTGACCAGCACGTCGACGCGCGGGCGGCCGAGCTCGGCGAGCGGCACCAGCGTCGCACCGGCCAGCCGGCCGTAGGAGTCGAAGCGCGGGCGCGCGCCCATCAGCGCGAGGGCCTGCGCGATCGGGCCGCCCTCGGTCTTCAGGTTGTCGGTGCCCCAGAGCACCATCGCGATCGACTCGGGCAGCGGGTTGCCGTCCTGCAGGTGGCGCTCGAGCAGCCGCGCGGCCTGCACCGCGCCGTCGCGCACCGCCCAGGCACTGGGGATGCGGAACGGGTCGAAGCCGTGCAGGTTGCGGCCGGTGGGCAGCACCGACGGGTTGCGCAGCAGGTCACCGCCCGGCGCGGGCCGCAGCCAGCGGCCGTCGAGCGCGTGCAGGATGCCGGCGACCTCGGTGTCCTCGCGCAACTGGCGATCGGCCTCGCGCAGCTCGACGAGCCGCGCGAGCAGCGCGTCGTCGGGGGCGGTGCCGGCGGCCTCGAGCGCGGCCTCGGGCGTCGCGCCGCCCACCAGCGCCTCGATCGCGCTGCGCGGCAGGACCGCCGCGTCGATCGCGGCCTCGGCCATCGAGGTCAGCATGTCGAAGCGCTGGCCGTCGTCGAGCGGCTTGCCGACGACGTGCAGGCCGTGCGGGATCAGCGCCACTTCCATCTCGTGCAGCGCGCCCTGCAGCGCGTGGATGCGCGCCTCGGCATCGCCCTGCACCGACGCGTCCCAGGCTGGCGCGGGCTGCGCGAGCTCGAGCTCGGCGGCCTGCGCCTGGATCGTCGCGGCGATGCCCTCGCGGGTCGCCACGGTGTCCTCGGGCTCCAGCGCGCGCCAGCGGGCGATCGACTCCTTGAGCTCGAGCAGGCCGCGGTACAGGCCCGCCTGCGCGATCGGCGGCGTGAGGTAGCTGATCAGCGTGGCGCCGGCGCGGCGCTTGGCGATCGTGCCCTCAGACGGGTTGTTCGACGCGTACAGGTAGAGGTTCGGCAGGTCGCCGATCATCCGGTCGGGCCAGCAGTCGCCGGTCATGCCGGCCTGCTTGCCGGGCATGAACTCGAGCGCGCCGTGGGTGCCGAAGTGCAGCACCGCGTGCGCGCCGAAGTCCTCGCGCAGCCAGCGGTAGAAGGCGGAGAACGCATGGGTCGGCGCGAAGCCGCTCTCGAAGAGCAGCCGCATCGGGTCGCCTTCGTAGCCCATGCCGGGCTGCACGCCGACCACCACGTTGCCGAAGCGCTCGCCCATCACGAGGATCGAGCGGCCGTCGGTCTGGATGCGGCCGGGCGCCGGGCCCCACTGCTTCTCGATCTCGGCGAGCCAGCGCTCGCGGCGCACGTGCTCGTCGGCCGGGACCTTCGCGACGACGTTGGCCGGCGTGCCGTAGGTCGACGCGTTGCCCTCGAGGACGCGCAGGCGCAGCGCCTCGACGGTCTCGGGCACCTCGACGGTGTAGCCCTGGGCCTTCATGCCGAGCAGCGTGTTGTGCAGCGACTCGAAGACCGCGAGGTGCGCGGCGGTGCCGCTGTTGCCCGAGGCCGGCGGGTAGTCGAACAGCACGACCGCGACCTTGCGCTGCGCGCGCTCGGCGCGGCGCAGCGCGACCAGCCGCGCCACGCGCGAGGCCAGCATCGAGGTGCGCTCCGAGCAGGGGCGCATGTCGAGCGCATCCTGCGAGGCGTCGAAGGTGCAGCGCTTGCTGCAGCCTTCGCAGGTGTGGCCGGCAGCGCCGCCGCGCCCGCCGAACACGATCGGGCCGGTGGCGCCGTCGAGCTCGGGGATCGCGACCATGATCGTGCTCTCGACCGGCAGCAGGCCGCGGCCGGACGAGCCCCACTGGTCGAGCGTCTGGAACTCCACCGGATGCGCGGCGACGTACGGCACGTCGAGCGCGGCCAGCGTCGCCTCGGCGGCACGCGAGTCGTTGTAGGCCGGGCCGCCGACCAGCGAGAAGCCGGTCAGCGAGACCACGGCGTCGACCGTGGCCGCGCCGTCCTTCATGAAGAAGGCCTCGATCGCGGGTCGCGAATCCAGGCCGGAGGCGAAGGCCGGCACGACCTCCAGGCCCTCGACCTCCATCGCCGCGATCACGCCATCGTAGTGGGCGGCGTTGCCGGCGAGCAGGTACGAGCGCATCAGCAGCAGGCCCACGCGCCCGCGCGGCAGCCCCTCGCCCTTGAGACGGGGCAGCGACTCGGCGGCATCGCCGATCCGGCCCTTCATCCGCGGGTGGTAGACACCCACCTCGGGGTAGTCGACCGGGGGCTGCGCCTTGACCTTGCCGCGCAGGCCGCGGCGGGGGCCGTCGGCGTAGCGGTCGACCAGGCCGCGGACCATGTTGAGGACGTTCTCCTCGGAGCCGCCCAGCCAGTACTGCAGCGTGAGGAAGTACTGGCGCACGTCCTGCGCGGTGCCGGGCACGAAGCGCAGCAGCTGCGGGATCCGGCGCAGCATCTTCATCTGCTGCGCGCCGGCGCTCGAGGACTGGCCGGCGGCCGGCTTGCCGGCGTTGCCGCGCAGCTTGCGCAGCAGCGCCATCGGCCCGCCCGAGGTGCCGTCCATCGTGAAGCGGCCGAGCCGGGTGAGCTTGGTGACCTCGGGCGCGGACATCGCGCAGACCATCGCGTCGCAGGCGTCGCGCCGCGCGCGCAGCGCGGGCAGCACCGGGAGGAAGTGATCCTCCATGAACAGCATGGTGACGATGACGATGTCGCCGGTCGCGATGTCGGCGAGGCAGCGCTCGAGCGCGTCCGGACGGTCGGTCCACTCCGAGGCGGCGTGCACCCGCAGGGAGAGGCCCGGAAGCTCGCGGCGCAGCTGCACCGTCGCCCGCCCCATGGCGGCCGACAGGTGGGTGTCCATCGTCACGAGGACGACGTTCACCGGTGTTGCGTCAGCGGCTGAAGTGCGCCTTGGCGTCATAGAGTGTCTCCACCGTGATCAGCGCGACGCCGCGCTCGAGCGCGAAGCGCTCGGTGTTGCGCCTCGCCTTGCCACGGACGAAGAACGGGATCTTCTGCAGTTCGCGTTCGGCGTCGGCGGCCCAGGCGGCTGCGGTCGTCGCGGCGGCGCTCTTGGGCGCCGTCGTCGGGGTATGGGTCGGTGTGTGGGTCGTCACCGGTGCCGCGGCGGGCGCGATCGGCACGTCGGCCGGACGCGGCGCGAGGCGCGCGGCCTCGGCGGGCGCGTTCGCGATCGTCGCGGCGGGCGCAGCCGTCGTCACGGCATCGGCGGTCGCGGCCGTCGGGAACGGCACCGCGGGCGCGGTGCGCCCGAGGTGCGAGGCGGCGGCGTTCTCGTGGAACTCGAAGTCGCCGCGGAACATCGTCAGCAGGTGCTCTTCCAGCCCCATCATCAGCGGCTGCACCCAGGTGTCGAAGAGCACGTTTGCGCCCTCGAAGCCCATCTGCGGCGCATGACGCGCGGGGAAGTCCTGCACGTGCACCGGCGCCGAGATCACCGCGCACGGCAGCCCGAGGCGCTTGGCGATGTGGCGCTCCATCTGCGTGCCCAGCACCAGCTCGGGCTGCAGCTCGGCGACGCGCTCCTCGATCTCGAGGTAGTCGTCGCTGATCAGCGCCTCCAGGCCGTAGCCCTTGGCGGCCTCGCGGACCTCGCGGGCGAACTCGCGCGAGTAGGTGCCGAGACCCACGACCTCGAAGCCCAGTTCGCGCGACGCGATGCGCGCCGCGGCGATCGCGTGGGTGGCGTCGCCGAACACGAACACGCGCTTGCCGGTGAGGTAGGTCGAGTCGACCGACTTTGCGTACCACGGGGCGCGCGAGCCGTTGGCCGCGAGGAAGGGCTCGGGGTCGACACCGGCGAGCGCCGCCACTTCGCGGACGAAGTCGACGGTGGCGCCGTGGCCGATCGGCACGACCTTCGTCGCCGGCTGGCCAAGGGTGCGCGACAGCCACTGCGCGGCGAGGCCGGCGGTCTCGGGGTAGAGCACGACGTTGAAGTCGGCGTCGCCCAGCCGCGTCAGGTCGGTGGGCGTGGCCTCCCAGGGCGCGACGACGTTGACGTCGATGCCGAGCCCCGACAGCAGGCCGAGCACCTCGCGCAGGTCGTCCCGATGGCGGAAGCCGAGCGCCGTGCCGCCCAGCACGTTGCACCGGGCGCGCACGCCGGGCTCGCGCGGGGCGCGGCGCACAGGCGGCACGAGCCGGCGCACCAGCTGCAGGAAGGTCTCGGCCGCGCCCCAGTTCTCCTTGCGCTGATACGAGGGCAGCTCCAGCGCCACCACCGGCACCGGCAGCGCCAGTGCCAGCGCGAGGCCGCCCGGATCGTCCTGCAGCAGCTCGGCGGTGCACGAGGCGCCGACGATCATCGCCTCGGGCGAATAGCGTTCGAAGGCTTCGCGCGCGGCGACCTTGAAGAGCTCGGCGGTGTCGCTGCCGAGGTCGCGCGCCTGGAAGGTGGTGTAGGTGACCGGCGGACGGCGGGGCAGCCGCTCGATCATCGTGAACAGCAGGTCCGCGTAGGTGTCGCCCTGCGGCGCGTGCAGCACATAGTGCAGCGAGCGCATCGCGGTGGCCACGCGCATCGCGCCGACGTGGGGCGGTCCTTCGTAGGTCCAGAGCGTGAGCTGCATCGCGGCGCTCCCGTCAGGCGGCCAGCAGGCCGCGGCGCCGCACCGGGCGCGCGAACAGCTCGGCGAGGTCGCCGGCCTGCTCGTAGCCCTGCACCGGCGTGAAGACGAGCTCGATGGACCACTTGGTGGTCAGGCCCTCGGCCTCGAGCGGATTGGCCAGGCCCAGGCCGCAGACCACCAGGTCGGGGCGCGCGGCGCGGCAGCGATCGAGCTGGCGGTCGACGTCCTGGCCCTCGGAGATCAGCGTGCCCGCGGGCAGCAGCGCCAGCTCGGGCGCGAGGTGCTGGCGGTGCAGGTACGGCGTGCCGACCTCCACCAGCGTCATGCCCAGCTCGCGCGAGAGGAACCGCGCCAGCGGCGGCTCGAGCTGCGAGTCGGGGAACAGGAACACGCTGCGGCCGGCGAGGCGCTCGCGGTGCACGGCGAGCGCGCGGCGGGCGCGCTCGCGGCGCGCGGCCACCACCTGCTCGAAGCGCTCGGCGGGCACGCCCCAGGCGTCGGCGGCGGTGCGCAGCCACGCGGTCGTGCCTTCCTCGCCGAGCGGGAACGGCGCGGGCATCACCGTCGCGCCGCGGTTCTCCAGCGCCCGAGCGGTGTCGGCGAGGAACGGCTGCGCGAGCAGCACGCGGGTGTTCGGACCGACGCTGGCCAGCTCGTTCGCGCGGCGCGGCGGCAGGAAGTCGACCGGGCCGATGCCCAGCTCGTCGAACACACGACGGAACTGGTCCTCGACGATGTCGGCCATCGCACCGGCCACCAGCAGCGCGGGCGGCGCATCGGCCGCCGCCTCGGGCATGGTCGGCACCAGCGCGGCCAGGCACGCGTCCTCGCCCTGCGTGAACGTGGTCTCGATGCCGCTGCCCGAGTAGGACAGCACGCGCACGGCCGGCGAGAAGCGCTGCGACAGGCGGCCGGCGGCGCGCGAGAGGTCGAGCTTGATGACCTCGGACGGGCAGGACCCGACCAGGAACAGCATCCGGATGTCGGGCCGCCGCTCGAGCAGGCGCACGACCACGCGGTCGAGCTCGTCCTGCGCGTCGGCGATGCCGGCGAGGTCGCGGTCATCGATGATCGCGGTCGCGAAGCGCGGCTCGGCGAAGATCATCACGCCCGCCGCCGACTGGATCAGGTGCGCGCAGGTGCGCGAGCCGACGACGAGGAAGAACGCATCCTGGATCCGGCGATGCAGCCAGACGATGCCGGTCAGCCCGCAGAACACCTCGCGCTGACCGCGCTGGCGCAGCACCTCGCCCGAGCTGCAGCCGGCGTCCTCGATGCGGATCGGGATCGGGGCGTTCACGCGGCGACTCCCGGCGAGGGCGCGGCACTGCGCGCCGCGTCGAGCCGCGCGGCACGCAGCTTGAGGATGAACTGCGTGGCGTTGACCACGTAGGTGGCGTAGGCGGCGAGGGCGAGCAGCATCTGTCCCCGCGCATCGATCCAGCCGGTGGCGAGCGCAACGAGGTAGGCGGTGTGCAGCGCGAGGACCGCCATGCTGAAGACGTCCTCCCAGTAGAAGGCCGGCGCGAACAGGTACACGCCGTAGACGTCCTTCTCCCAGAGACAGCCGGTGACCATGATCGTGTAGAGCACCAGCGTCTTGACGACCACCGAGACCGTCGCGGCCAGGTGTCCCTCGCCGGTGGCCAGGAAGCGCAGCACGAGCACGAGGCTGACCAGGAACACGAGGAACTGCAGGGGCGCGAGAATGCCCTGCACCAGCGTCCAGCCCGACGCATCGCGTCGCTTGCGCTGCTCGGCCGTGTACAGAGGGGTGCGCCCGCCAGAGTGACGGGGACCCGACGACCCGGCCAAACCGTCCGTTTCGATGCCCATGGAGCCAATCTAGTCCTGCTCGGGGGCATGTGTCAATTAAACTTGACGTCCGCTGCGCATGACACTAGATTGCAGTCGTGGCCGGGGTTGACGTCCGTTCTCCTTGACAGTCCCCGTCCGCGACCAAGACACTGTCGTCGCGTTATCGGGGTACCGTGCCAGGCGGCCATTCGGCCGTGCGAGCCTCTGCTCCGCCCACCGACAGATTCTTCGCAGAGCCACGACGCGGCCGAGCGGAACCGACGGGATGCCGCCAGGGCATGTCGCCGAGGGAGGGCACATGGAACGGTCGACCGACGACGGAGCTGCGACAGGCTCACGCCACGTCCAGGATTCGCAGCACGCCAGTCGCGCGCGCGCCCTGGCGGATGAGCATCAGCCCCGCGAGTGGCTGCAGAGGACCATCGAGACCGAGATCATCCCTCGGCTCATGCTCGCGCACGGCTCGCCGCAGACCGGCGAGCAGGACGGCAGCATCGACGACGCCGACGCGATCAGCCGCGAGGACGTCGAGACCTTCACCGCCCTGATCCTGCGCGACGACGTCGATGCGGTGAGCGGCTTCGTCGCCGACCTGCGCGAGCGCGACGTCGCGCTCGAGCGCATCTATCTGGGTCTGGTCGCGCCCGCCGCGCGCCGCCTCGGCGTGATGTGGGAGGAAGACCGGTGCGACTTCGCCCAGGTCACGCTCGGCCTGTGGCGCTTGCAGAATCTCGTGTTCGACCTGAGCCCCCAGTTGCCCACGACCTTCACCGCCCGCCCCGACCAGCCGCGCCGCGCGCTGCTCGCCGCCGCGCCCGGGTCGCAGCACACGCTCGGGCTGCTGATGGTCTCGGAATTCTTCCGTCGGGCCGGCTGGGACGTGTGGTCCGATCCCTGCGCCAGCGAAGGGGACCTCGCGGCGCTGATGCGCAGCGAGTGGTTCGACCTCGTCGGGCTGTCGATCGGCTCCGACGGTCATGTACAGCCAGTGAGATCCGTTATCCTCGCGCTTCGTCGCGCTTCGCGTAACCCGCAGGTCGGTGTGATGGTCGGTGGCCCGATCCTCGTCGATCGGCCCCAGATGGTCGCCGAGGTCGGCGCCGACTTCACCGCCGCAGACGCCCGGCAGGCCGTCGAGCGGGCCGACGCGTTCGTCGCCATGCGCTGCCTCCAATCCTGACCACGGACAGCCTGATGGACCGGCGCCCGACGCGGCCCGGACCTGCCGGCAGGCCCGCCGCCACTCCACACACCTTCGTGAACCGACCCGAAGCCTTCCTCCACGCCTTCTCCGCCCTCGGTGCGGAGAACACCGCTTCGCTGATCGCCGCCGCGGCCGATGTCGCGCTGCTGGTCGACGAGTCAGGGATCATCCGCGACGTCTCGATCGGCAACGCCGATCTGGCCGAACTGCCGCATGACGACTGGATCGGCAAGAGCTGGACCGAGACGGTGACGGTCGAGAGCCGTCCGAAGGTCGAGGCGCTGCTGAGCGACCCGGGCGTGGGACCGGTGCAGCGTTGGCGGCATGTGAACCATCCGTCGGCGCAGGGCGTCGACGTGCCGATGATGTACTCGGCGATCCAGACCGGCCCGGGCAAGCAGGTGGTCGCGATCGGCCGCGACATGCGCCCGCTCGCCACGATCCAGCAGCGGCTGATCTCGGCGCAGCAGTCGATGGAGCGCGACTACCTCCGGCTGCGCCAGCTCGAGACGCGCTATCGCGCGCTGTTCCAGTCGGTCTCGGAAGGCGTGCTGATCGTCGATGCAACGACGCTCAAGATCGTCGAGGCGAACCCGGCCGCGGCGCGCGTGCTCGACGAGGCGGCGCGCCGACTGGTCGGGCGTGCGCTGACCGAATGCTTCGATGCCTCCAGCCGCCCGGCGCTGCAGTCGCTGCTCGACCATGCGCGCGCCGCGCGCCAGGCCGACGACACCCGGCTCGCGGTCGCGGGCTCCGGAAGCCAGGCCACGGTCTCGGTGTCGCTGTTCCGTCAGGACAGCGTCTCGCTGTTCCTGGTCCGCGTCACGCCGCCGGCCAACGAACTCGACGTGTCGTCCGCGCCGACGCGCCGCGCGGTGCTCGCGGCGGTCGATCGCGCACCCGATGCGCTGGTGGTCACCGATCCGGGCGGACGCATCCTCTACGCCAACGCGAGCTTCGCGACGATGGCGCAGATGGACTCGGCCGAGCAGGTGCAGGGCGAGCCGCTCGATCGCTGGCTCGGACGCGCCGGCGTCGACCTCGGCGTGCTGATCGCCACGCTGCGCCAGAACGACGCGGTGCGGCTCTTCCCGACGGTGATGCGCGGACGCTTCGGCGGCGAGACCACCGTCGAGATCTCGGCCACCGCGGTGGCCGGCGAGCATCCGTGCCTGGGCTTTACCGTCCGCGACGTCGGACGCCGGCTGCCGGCCGAGGGCCGCAGCTCGGTCGGCCTGTCGCGCACCGTCGGCCAGCTCACCGAGCTGGTCGGTCGCGTGCCGCTCAAGGACATCGTCGGCGAGACCACCGACATGATCGAGCAGCTGTGCATCGAGGCCGCGCTCCAGCTCACGCGCGACAACCGGGCGGCCGCGGCCGAGATGCTCGGCCTGTCCCGACAGAGCCTGTACGTCAAGCTGCGCCGCTACGGACTGGGCGACTACACGCCCGACGGCAGCGGAGCCGGTGCCGTCGAACGCTGACGGTTCTCGCGCCGTGGCCGGCCACGAGGCCCCGCAGCCCGCTCACGCCCGCCCGCCCGACCCGGGCGTGCTGTCGTCCCAGGTCGCACTCCTTGCCCTCGTCGACCTCGAGCCGCGCTCGCGCGGCTGGGGCTGGATGCGCTTCGTCACCGGCCGGATGGCGGTGCGCGGCACGCCCGGCCTGCGCTTCGTGAAGGTGCTCGGCAGCGGTCGTGCCGGCGGCTTCGGCACCACGCCCAGTGCGACCATCCAGGGCCTGTTCTGCGTGTTCGACGACGCGGCCTCGGCCGACGCCTTCGTCTCGCCCACCGGTCCGTTCCAGGCCTGGCGTGCCCGCGCCCGCGAATGCTTCACCGTGAAGCTGCGCGCGTACTCCGTGCGCGGCAGCTGGTCGGGCATGCGGCCGGCGATCGGCGCGACGGCCCCCGTCGACGGCCCGATCGCGGCGCTCACGCGGGCCTCGATCCGTCCGAGCCGGGCACGGCGCTTCTGGCGGATGGAGCCGCAGGCCGAGCTCGAGCTCGAGGCCTCGCACGGCTGCCTGCTCGCCACCGGCGTCGGCGAGGCACCGCTGCTGCGCCAGGCCACCTTCACGCTCTGGGACAGCGTGGCGTCGATGGACGCCTATGCGCGCACCGGTGCGCACCTGGCCGCGATCCGAGCCTCCGCGCAGGGCGCGTTCTTCTCCGAGTCGATGTTCGTGCGCTTCGTGCCCGAAGGGGCGCAGGGCTCGTGGCGGGGCCGCCGCCTTGCGTGATCACCGGGTGGTCGTGGTCGGCGCCGGCATCGCCGGCCTGTCGGCGGCACTCGATCTCACCGCGCGCGGGCTCGACGTCACCGTGCTCGAGCGCGCCGCCGAGCCGGGCGGCAAGCTGCGCCAGGTCCGCGTCGGCGAGGCCGGCATCGACAGCGGCCCCACCGTCTTCACGATGCGATGGGTGTTCGACGCGCTGCTCGCCGACGCCGGCACCACGCTCGAGGCCGAGCTCGCGCTCGCGCCGCTCGGCGTGCTCGCGCGTCATGCCTGGCACGACGGCAGCCGGCTCGATCTCTTCGCCGACGCGGCCCGATCGGCCGACGCGATCGCCGCGTTCGCCGGCCCCGCCGAGGCGCGCCGCTTCGCGGCCTTCCGCGACGAGGCACGCCGCGTCTACCGTGCGCTCGAGGGTCCGTACATCCGCTCGGCGCGACCGGGGCCGGTGAAGATCATCCGCGAGCTCGGCGTCGACGGCCTCGCCACGCTGTGGGGCCTCGGGCCGATGCAGGACCTGTGGCGTTCGCTCGCGCGCCACTTCCACGATCCGCGGATGCAGCAGCTCTTCGGCCGCTACGCCACCTACTGCGGCGCCTCGCCGTTCCGCGCGCCGGCCACGCTCGTGCTGATCGCCCAGGTCGAGATGGACGGGGTGTGGTCGGTCGACGGCGGCATGGTCGAGCTCGCCCGGATGCTCGCGCGCGTGGCCAGCCGGCGCGGTGCGACGATCCGCTGCAACGCGCACGTCGATCGCATCGTCGTCGAGGGCGGCCGCGCGCGCGGCGTGATGCTGGCCGGCGGCGAGCGCATCGACGCCGACTCGGTGGTCTTCAACGGCGACGTCGGCGCGCTGGCCTCGGGCCTGCTCGGCTCGCCCGCGCGCACCGCGGCGGCGCCGGTGCCGCGCGCGGCCCGCTCGCTGTCGGCGCTGACCTGGTCGATGCACGCCCCCACCGACGGCTTCCCGCTGTCGCGCCACAACGTCTTCTTCGACGACGACTACGCCTCCGAGTTCTCGGACGTGTTCGGTCGCGGCCGGCTGCCGTCGAAGCCCACCGTCTACGTCTGCGCGCAGGACCGCGGCGACGACACCGAGGTGTCGGGGCCCGAGCGCCTGCTGTGCCTGGTGAACGCGCCCGCCAGCGGCGACGCGCGACCCTTCGACCCTCCGGAGATCGAGCAGTGCGAACGACGCGCCTTTTCCCTGCTGGCCCGCTGCGGCCTGCAGGTCGAGCGCCGGCCCGGCGACGCGGTGACGACGAGCCCCGCGGACTTCGAGAGGCTGTTCCCGGCGACGGGCGGCGCGCTGTACGGCCGGGCTTCGCACGGCTGGCTGGCCCAGTTCCGCCGATCGTCCTCGCGCAGCAAGCTGCCAGGCCTGTGGCTGGCGGGTGGCAGCGTGCACCCGGGGCCGGGCGTGCCGATGGCGGCCATGTCGGGCCGACTGGCGGCCGCGGCCCTGACGGCCAGCCTCGTTTCGACCAGCCGGTCGTCCCGGGTGGCTATCTCTGGTGGTACGTCGACGCCCTGAGCGACGACGGCCGCTACGGCCTGACGA
This sequence comes from uncultured Burkholderiales bacterium, assembly GCA_903898725.1. Lineage (GTDB taxonomy): Bacteria > Pseudomonadota > Gammaproteobacteria > Burkholderiales > Burkholderiaceae_E > UBA4615. The sequence goes on from CAIUGQ010000461.1 coordinate 12,190, forward strand.
TCATCGCCTTCGTCGGCAGCGTGTTCTCGCCGTACTACGCGTGGGCGCATGCACGCGGCAAGGGCGACCCCGACGACCACTGCACGCTGAACGTCTGCCTGTACGGCGGCGACACGCGGCGCTGGACGATGACCGAGCGCGGCCGCTCGCGCGTGGCACGCGATGCGTCGAGCTTCACGATCGGCCCGTCGTCGGTGCGCTGGGACGGCACGCGGCTCACGATCGACATCGACGAGCGCGCGGTGCCCTTCGGGCAGCGCGTACGCGGCCGCGTGACGGTCACCCCCGACGCGCTGTGCCGCTGGACCACGACGCTCGACGACGCGGGCCGGCACCGCTGGGGCCCGATCGCGCCGTCGTCGCGCGTCGTGGTGACGATGCAGGACCCGTCGCTGTCGTGGTCGGGGCCGGCCTACCTCGACTCGAACGAGGGCGACGAGCCGGTGGACCGGCCCTTCGTCGAATGGGACTGGTCGCGCGCGTCGCTGTCCGACGGGTCGGTGGCGGTGGTCTACGACGTGCGCCAGAAGACCGGGCCCGACCGCGTGATCACCGCGCGCTTCCGGCCCGACGGCACGGTCGAGTCCTTCGAGCCGCCGCCGCGCCAGGCGCTGCCGCGCACCGCCTGGCGGATCGGCCGCACGATGCGCACCGACGCCGCGATGCCGGCGCGCGTCGTCGAGACGCTCGAGGACACGCCGTTCTACGTGCGCTCGGTGCTCGAGAGCGGACTGCTGGGCGAACGCGTGACCTCGATGCACGAGACGCTGAACGTGCCGCGCTTCGCGTCGAAGGTGGTGCGGCTGATGCTGCCGTGGCGGATGCCGCGGACGCGGTGATTCGGGCTGCTGCTCGGTTCTGTTCTGTTCGGTTCTGTTCGTTCGCTCGCTCGTTCGGAGGGTGGCGCGCGGCGCCGCTGCCCTTCAGGCCGTTGCTTCCTCCCAGGGCCGCACCCCGGGCTGCGCCCGGGGTCCCCGTCTCGCACGGGCGCCCGACGGGCCGGCAAAAAAACTCGCCCCTGCGGGGCTCAGAGGGTGTGTACAGAATCAAGCCTGCACACCGAGCCTACTCATCAGGATACGGCCTTCGGCGAGCCAGACCCACGC
>CAIUGQ010000462.1 GCA_903898725.1 uncultured Burkholderiales bacterium
CGTTGGCCGACTGGTGCGTCGCCGGCGGATGCACGGTGTCGTTGATGTTCTCGATGTAGGTCTTCCAGTTCGCGCGGTAGACCGATCGGATCGGAGCCCCCGCGACGCGCAGCCGTCCGACCGGCGAGCGGTCGGCGATCGCGTCGATGACCGCGCGCATCGGGCCCGCCCAGTCGTCGAAGGACGGCCCCTCGCCCTCGAGCCGCGCGAACACGAAGCCGCGGTGCTCGGCGACACCGGCCGGCGTCGACAGCCCGCGCGCCGCATCGGAGGCGGCGAGCCCGGTGCCCTCGTAGCCGCTGCGCAGCGGGATGGCGCGCACCGCGCCGTCGAGGTCGTAGGCCCACGCGTGATACGGACAGCGGAAGAAGCGGCCGACGTTCGTCGTCCCGTCGGACACCAGCTTCGCGCCCTTGTGCGCGCAGCGGTTCATCAGCACGCGCACCGCGCCCGAGTCGTCGCGCACCATCAGCAGCGGGCGGCCGGCGACGTCCAGGGTCGTGCAGTCGCCGGCGGCCGGCACCTGGCTCTCGTGCCCGATGTAGACCCAGCTGCGTGCCCACAGCCGCTCGCGCTCCAGCTCGAACACGGCCGGGTCGATGTAGGCGTCGCGGTGGACCGCGTCGTCGCGGACCAGCGCACGCAGCGCGTCAGGGTCGTCGCGGTCGCGGGAACGCTCGGCGGACGGGGGGACCTGTACGGTCGTCATGGTCGTCCTCCTCAGCAGGCGGCCCACCGCGCCTCGAACGCGCAGCGCGGCGCGCCGCAGGCGACGCAGGCCGTCTCGGTCACGTCGACGTCGATGCCGACGGACACCGAGGCCACCGCGCGCAGCATCCCGGCGATCGGGGCGCAGACCGGCGCGTCGGCGGCCCCGTGGCCGGCGGCGAACGGGCTGCCCTCGACGACGAGGCCGAGGCGCGCACGACCCGGCTCGAAGCGCCATGCCCCCCAGCCAAGGTCGGCGGCGGCGGCCACGGTGGTCGCGAGCAGCGCCGACGGATCCTCGCCGACCTGACGGAAGTACGCGCGGATGCTGTCGACGCCGTTGTCGGCCACCGAATCGGCGAATGCGGCGAGCGCCTGCGCGCGGGCCTCGCTCGGCAGTCGCCTGAGCAGGCCCATCAGCACGTCCGGGCGCATCAGCAGGTAGCGGCGCGGCCCGTCGTGCACGGCGCCGTCCGGTGTCCAGCGCAGCCGCTGGCGCAGGCCGCCCGCGACGGCCGCGGGAACGGCTGGGGCGGGGACGCTCGCGGTCGGGTCGTCGCGGTTCGGTTCGTCCATGGCGGAGCTCGCGGCGCGAGCGCGGTCGCGCGGGATCGGTGGAGGCCGGTTCGGGTCGATGTTACTTGATGCCTCGATTATTGATGCCTAAACTTTCCGTCACGCTGCGGCGCCCGCCGGTCCGACGTCCGGGGCCGGCCTCGTGCGCGGAACCGGGAGATCGAACGATGCGCATCGCCGTGCTGGGCGGCGGTCACGGCAGCTACGCCGCGGCCGCGGACCTGTCGGACCAGGGTCATGAGGTCCGGCTGTGGCGGCGCGACGCCGCCGCGCTCGAGCCGGTGCGCGCCGCGGGATCGATCGGGCTGATCGATCACGCCGGCCGGCGGCGCGTGCCGATCGCGCTCGCCACCGCCGACATCGGCGAGGCGGTGCGAGGGACCGAGCTGCTGCTGATGCCCTCCCCCGCGATCGCCCAGGACGACATCGCCGACGCCGTCGCGCCGCACCTGTCCGACGGTCAGGTCGCCTTCCTGCCGCCCGGCACCTTCGGCAGCGTCACGATGGCGCGGCGCGTGCGCGCCGCGGGCTCGCGGGCCGACGTGCTGTGGGCCGAGACCGGCACGCTGCCCTACCTCGCGCGCAAGCGCGCCGCCGACGAGGTCGCGATCACGATCCGCGCGGTGCGCCTGCCGACCGGCGTCTACCCGGCCCGCCGCGCCGACGAGGCGATCGCGCTGATCCGCCGCGCCTATCCGTCGGTGATGCCCTGCGGCGACGCGCTGTCGGGCGCGCTGATGAACGCCGGCCCGATCATCCATCCGCCGCTGATCCTGATGAACGCGGCGCCGCTCGAGTTCAACGAGCGCTACGACATCCACCTCGAGGGCACGCAGCCCTCGGTGCGCGCGGTGACCGACGTGCTGGACCTCGAACGCATCGCGGTGCGAGAGGCGCTCGGCTGGGGCGCGCCGCACTTCCCGCTGCGCGACCACTACACCTCGGACCGCTGGATGTACGGCGACGCGCACAAGCGGCTGACCGACTCGGGCGACTGGCGCGAGCACATCGACCTGCATGCGCACCGCTACATGACCGAGGACACGGTGCTGGGGCTGGCGTTCCTCGCGTCCTGCGCACGGCTGGCCGGCGTCGAGGCACCGGTGGCCGACGGGCTGCTCGCCGTCGCCGGCGCGATCCTCGGGCGCGACCTGCGGCACGGGCCGCGCACCCTCGAGTCGCTCGGGCTGGCGGGGCTCACCGCCGCGCAGCTGCGCGAGCAGCTGCACGAGGGCACGGCATGAGCGGGCCCACGCCCGGCGCCCCGGTGTCGGCGGCCGACGCTGCCGACCGCGACGCCGCCCTCCCCCGCGCCCGCATCGCGGCCGCCGGTGCTGGCCGCATGGGCCGCGGCATCGCGATCGCCTTCGCCTGGGGCGGCCACGAGGTCGACCTGATCGACCTCAAGCCGCGCGCAGCCGATGCGTCCGCACGCCTGGCGGCCGACGCGCACCAGGAGATCGCCTCGAGCCTGGCGATGCTCGCCGAACTCGACGCGCTGCCCGCCGATGCGGTCGGGCGCGTGCTCGGGCGCATCCGCTTCGTGCCCGAGTCGGACGCGCGTGGCGCGCTGGCCGCCGCGGACATCGTCTTCGAGGCGGTGCCCGAGACGCTGGAGGCGAAGCGCGAGGCCTTCGCGCGGCTGTCGGCCGATTGCCGACCCGACGCCCTGCTCGCCTCCACCACCTCGACGATCCTGGTCACCGACCTCGTGCCGATGGTCACGCACCCGGGGCGGCTGCTGAACGCGCACTGGCTGAACCCGGCCTACGTGATCCCGCTGGTGGAGCTGTCCGTCCACGAGGGCACCGACCCCGAGGTTGTCGCGCGGCTGCGCGCGCTGCTCGAGGACATCGGCAAGGTGCCGGTGGTCTGCGGGCCGGCGCCCGGCTACATCGTGCCGCGGCTGCAGGCGCTGATCATGAACGAGGCCGCGCGGATGATCGAGGAAGGCGTCGCCACCGCCGAGGAGATCGATCGCGCGACGCGCTACGGCCTCGGGCTGCGCTTCGCCGCGATCGGCGTCGTCGAGTTCATCGACTTCGGCGGCAACGACATCCTGTACCACGCGAGCCGCTACCTGTCGCAGACGCTGAGCCGCGAGCGCTACACCGCCCCCGACATCGTCGACCGGATGATGCACGAGGGCCGCAACGGCCTGCGCAGCGGCGCCGGCTTCCACGACTATGCGGGCCGCGATCTCGCCGCGTACCGCAAGGACGTCCTTTCACGTACGCTCGCGATGCTTCGCCACGCGGGCCTGCAGCGCCCGCCGCGTTGAGCGCCGGCCCCGCATCCCTTCCCACCCTGGAGACCCCCGAATGACCCGCACGCACCGACCGTTCCGGACCCTGGCCGCCCGCGCGGCGCTGGGCCTCGCGCTGCTCGCGCCCGCCACCGCCGTGCTCGCCCAGGAGATCACGCTGCGCGCCGTCAGCGGCTTCCAGGAAGGCACCTACTTCAACCGGATGTTCGACCGCTGGGTCCAGAAGGTGAACGCCGAGGGCAAGGGCCTGGTGCAGATCAACTTCATCGGCGGCCCGAAGGCGATCCCGACCTTCGAGCAGGGCAATGCGCTGCGCAATGGCGTGGTCGACCTCGCCAACACCACGACCTCGTTCACCGCGACCATCATCCCCGAGGGCCTCGCGCTGAACTACACCGAGCAGTCGATGGCCGAGCTGCGCAAGAACGGCACGATGGACTACCTGAACTCGGTGTTCCTCGAGAAGGGCCTGTACTACTACGCCCGCAGCGGCGAGGGCCTGCAGTACTACGTGTACTCGAACAAGCGGATCGACAAGCCGGACCTCTCGGGCTTCAAGCTGCGGATCGCGCCGATCTACCGCGACTTCTTCAGCAAGCAGGGCGCGAGCGTCGTGCAGATGGCGCCGGGCGAGGTCTACACCGGCCTCGAGCGCGGCGTGGTGGACGGCTACGGCTGGCCGCTGCTGGGCATCTTCGACCTGGGCTGGCACGAGAAGACGAAGTTCCGCCTCGAGCCCGGCTTCTACACGGTGGAGCTCGGCATCCAGTTCGGCGCGAACGCGTGGAAGAAGCTCAACGCCGAGCAGCGCGCCTACCTCGAGAAGCAGGGCGCATGGCTCGAGGCGCAGCTCCTCGAGCAGTCGAAGCAGGACTCGGCCGCCGAGATCAAGAAGCAGACCGATGCGGGCATCACGGTGGTGAAGCTGTCGGACGCCGATGCGAAGGCCTTCCTCAAGAGCGCCTACGACTCGGCCTGGGACGGCGTCGTGAAGGCCAGCCCCACCCACGGGCCGAAGCTGCGCTCGCTGATGGCGCCGAAGTGATCGGCTAGCGCATCCCTCGGCCGCCGTCGACGTCGACCACCTGCCCGGTCACGTAGCCGGCGGCGGCCGAGGCCAGCCACAGCACCGTCTGCGCCACCTCGTCGGCCCGCCCCGCGCGGCCGACAGGGACCGTGGCCAGCAGCGCCGCACGGCGTGCCTCGTCCACCGCGGCCCATTGCGGCCCGTCGATCGCCGACGGCGCCACCGCGTTGACCGTCACCCCGTGCGGCGCGAGTTCCAGCGCGAAGCCGCGCGTGACCGCGCCGATGCCGGCCTTCGATGCCGCGTACGCGATGCCGCTCGCCCGGCTCGTATGCTGCCCCGCGTACGACGACAGGTTCACGATCCGCCCGCCGCCCGCCTCGCGCAGGTACGTGCCCGCGATCCGGCAGCCGATGAAGGTGCCGCGCAGGTTCACCGCCATCACCGCGTCCCAGTCCTCGAGCGAGGTGGTCCAGGGCGAGACGGGACCCATGATCGCGGCGTTGTTCACCAGTGCGTCGATGCGGCCGAAGCGGCGCAGCGCGGCGTCGAAGACCGCGGCGAAGGCGGCCTCGTCGCGGACGTCGAGGCGCCATGCGACGGCATGCGTGCCGCCCGGATCGAGCCGCGCGGCGGTGGCCGCGACCGATGCATCGGCGTCGACCAGCGCGACCGACGCGCCGTCGGCGAGGAAGGCTGCGGCGATCGCCTCGCCCAAGCCGCGGGCCGCGCCGGTGACGAAGGCGACTCGGCCCGCGCCGGCGCCCGGCATGGCGACGCGGCCGTCCGCGCTCATCGCCGCCGCGCGACCACCACGCCCGCCGCCTCGCGGTCCCAGGTCGCCGGCCCGACGCCGCGCTCGCGCAGCACCACCTTGCGGACCTTGCCGTTCTCGGTGCGCGGCAGGTCCTCGAGCAGGTCGACATAGCGCGGCACCGCGAAGTGCGGCAGGCGGGTCTCGCAGAAGCGGATCAGTTCGACCGGGTCGATGCGCGCCCCCGCATCGGGCACGATCGCGACCATCACCTCGTCCTCGGCGAGCTCGGAGCGCACCGGGAAGGCCGCGACCGCGGCGACCGCGGGATGCGACAGCAGCACCTGCTCGACCTCGTGCGAGGAGATGTTCTCGCCGCGGCGACGGATCGCGTCCTTCAGACGGTCGACGAAGCGAAAGCGCCCCTCGGCGTCGCGCACCACGCGGTCGCCGGTGTGGAACCACAGGTTGCGCCAGGCCTCGACGGTCTGCTGCGGCATGCCCCAGTAGCCGGTGGCGAAGGCGAAGGGCGCGTCGGCGCGCAGCAGCAGCTCGCCCGCCTCGCCGGCCGGCAGCTCGGCATCGTTCGAGTCGGCGACGCGGGCCGAGAACCCGGGCTGCAGACGGCCCATCGTGCCCTCGGCACCGTCGCCCGGCCGCGCCGCGATCACGAAGTTGGTCTCGGTCGAGCCGTAGCCCTCGAGCAGCACGACGCCGGTGCGTTCGCGAAAGCGCTCGTGCAGCACCGGCGGCACGCCCGGGGCGAGCGCGATCCGCAGCCGGTGCCCGCGCTCGTCGGCGGCGGCAGCGCGCGCGAGCAGCATCGGCACCATCGCGCCGAGCAGATAGCCGACGGTCGCGCCGTGGCGCGCCATCGTCGGCCAGAAGCCCGACACCGAGAAGCGCGTCTCGACCACCTGTCGCGCGCCGCTCGCGAGCGCCTGGAAGAAGCCGTTGAGCGCGTTGACGTGGAACAGCGGCAGCGTCGTGCACAGCACGTCGTCGCGGGTCACGCCGAGCAGTCGCGCGGTGTGCTCGCCCCAGGCGATGAGCTGCGCATGCGGACAGCACACGCCCTTGGAGGGGCCGGTGGTGCCCGAGGTGTAGAGGATCGCGACGGTGTCGCCAGGGGCGAGCGAAGCCGGCATGACGGGCGACGCGGGCGCGGGCATGGCGACCGTGCGCGCGGCCCAGTGTGCGCCGGCCGAGGAGAATCCGGGCGATGCGTCGGGCGCCTCGTGCGGCGACGGCGCCGCGCCATCGAGCACCCACACCCGCTCGAGCGCGACCGCGGCCGGGTCGACGTGCGCGAGCTCGGCGAGCAGCGCGCGCTCCACGCACAGCAGCCGCGCCCCCGAGTTCGCGAGGTAGTACTGCAGCTGCGGGCCGCGACAGGCAACGTTGATCGGCACGGCGATCGCACCGAGCCAGGCGCTGCCGAGGAACACGCGCATGAACTCGGGGCGGTTGCCGCTGAAGAGCGCCACGCGATCGCCGCGCGCGATGCCTGCAGCGGCGAGCGCACCGGCGTGGGCGGCAGCCAGCGACGCGGCCTCGCCGACACTCCAGGCCTCGTCGCCGCAGCGGAACAGCGGGCGGTCCGGATCGTTGGCGGCCCGATCGGCGAGCAGCCCCGGGACGGTGCGCGGATGCGGTGGCATGGCGATTGCTCGATGGACGATGCGGCGGACACCGCGCTCAAGCGGTTGCTTGACGCTTGAATAGTTGAACCATAAAGTAAACGAATCCCCGGAGGAAAGCGACCATGACGCACACCACGATCCGCCGCAGCACGCTGCGCGCCGCCCTCGCTGTCGGCCTGGCGTGCGCCACGCTCGGTGCGCAGGCCCAGGAGATCACGCTGCGCGCGGTCAACGGCTTCCAGGAAGGCACCTACTTCGCGCGCAACTTCGAGCGCTTCGTGCAGCGGGTGAACGCCGAGGGCAAGGGCGTGGTGCAGATCAACTACCTCGGCGGCCCGAAGGCGATCCCGACCTTCGAGCAGGCCAACGCGCTGCGCAGCGGCGTCGTCGACCTCGCCAACAGCACCGCCGCCTACACCGCGAGCCTGGTGCCCGAGGGCCTGGCGCTGAACTACACCGACAAGAAGATGGCCGACCTGAGGAAGGACGGCACGATGGAGTTCCTCAACTCGCTGTACCTGGAGAAGGGCCTCTACTACTTCGCCAAGACCGGCGAGGGCATCCAGTACCACATCTTCACGAACAAGCCGATCGACAAGGCGGATCTCACCGGCCAGAAGATCCGCATCGCGCCGATCTTCCGAGACTTCTTCACCAAGCTCGGCGCGAGCGTCGTGCAGATGCCGCCGGGCGAGGTCTACACCGCGCTCGAGCGCGGCGTGGTCGACGGCTACGGCTGGCCGCTGCTGGGCATCTTCGACAACGGCTGGCACGAGAAGACCAAGTACCGCATCGATCCGGGCTTCTACTCGCTCGAGCTCGGCATCGTCTTCAGCGCGGCCACCTGGAAGAAGCTCACGCCCGCGCAGCGCGCCTTCCTCGAGAAGCAGGGCGCGATGCTCGAGGCCGAGCTCAACGAGATCTCGGCGAAGGACGCGGCCGCGGACATGAAGAAGCAGCAGGACGCCGGCATCCAGGTGATCAAGCTCGACGCCGCGCAGTCGAAGGCCTACCTCGCCGCGGCCTACGGCTCGGCCTGGGACGGTCTCGTCAAGACCAGCCCGGTCCACGGCCCGAAGCTGCGCGCGACGATGGAACCGAAGTGACCCTCGACCTCCTGCGCGCCGCGATGCGGCCTCGGCCCCGCGTGGCGCGATGAAGGCCTGGGCGAGGCTGATGCAGGCCTGCGGCGCGTCGGCGGCCGCGATCCTCGGCCTGGTGACGGTGGCGGTGGTCTGGGACGTGGTGGCGCGCAACCTCGGCGCCCGCAGCCTGCCCTGGATCGTCGAGGCCACCGAGTACGCGCTGCCGCTGGCGACCTTCCTCGCCGCGCCGTGGCTGATGTTCCGCTACGAGCACGTGCGCCTGGACCTGCTCGCCACGAAGCTCTCGCCGCGCAACCTGATGCGGGTCGAGCGCGTGACCGCGGCGATCTGCCTGGTCGTGAGCCTGATCATCGCCTGGTA
>CAIUGQ010000463.1 GCA_903898725.1 uncultured Burkholderiales bacterium
CGTCTCCTCACCGCAGATGTACGCGCCGTAGCCGTGGAACGCGTGCAGCTGGAACGAGTAGGTCGAGCCCAGGATGTTCGCGCCCAGGAACCCCGCCGCCCGTGCCTCCTCGAGGGCTTCCTCGAAGCGCGCGTAGGTGTCCCAGATCTCGCCGTGGATGTAGTTGTAGCCGACGGTGATGCCCATCGCGAAGGCGGCGATCGCCATGCCCTCGATGACGATGTGCGGGTTGTAGCGAAGGATGTCGCGGTCCTTGAAGGTGCCCGGCTCGCCCTCGTCGGAGTTGCACACCAGGTACTTCTGGCCCGGGAACTGGCGGGGCATGAAGCTCCACTTCAGACCCGTCGGAAAGCCCGCGCCGCCACGGCCGCGCAGACCCGATGCCTTCACTTCGGCGATCACCTGCTCCGGCGTCATGCCGGTGGTGAGGATCTTCGTGAGCGCCTCGTAGCCCCCGCGCTTGCGGTAGGCCTCGATGCTCCAGCCGTCCGGGGACGTCAGGTCGGCATAGATCTGCGGCGTGATGTGCCGGCCGTGGAAGCAGGTCTCCTGGACGCGCACGTCGGAGAGGGCCTGGCGGAAGTCGTTCGCACCCATCTGATCGTCTCCCGGTTCAGGCCTTCTTCAGCTCGTCGACCAGCGCGTCGAGCCGTTCGGTGCCCATGAAGCTGCACATCCGCTTGTTGTTCACCAGCATGACCGGCGCATCGCCGCAGGCCCCAAGGCACTCGGCCTCGGCCAGCGTGAAGCGTCCGTCGGCGGAGGTCTCGCCGAAGTCGATGCCGAGCTTCTGCTTGAGGTAGTGCGCCGCCTTCTCGCCGTCGCGCAGCTGGCAGGGCAGGTTCGTGCAGACCGCGATCCGGAAGCGTCCCGGCTGCGTGGTGAGGTACATGTTGTAGAAGGTCGCGACCTCCCACACCGCGATCGGCGGCATCTGCAGGTAGGCGGCCACCGCGTCGATGACGGGCTGCGACACCCAGCCGACCTCGTCCTGGGCGATGGCGAGCACCGCCATGACGGCCGACTGCTTCTGCTCGGCGGGGAACTTCGCGACCTCGCGGTCCATGCGCCGGTAGGCGGCCTCGGACAGCAGGGGGCGGTCGGACGTGTCCATGGAGTCGGAGGCTGCGTTCATCGATCGATCTCGCCGAACACGATGTCCTGGGTGCCGATGAGCGTCACCACGTCGGCGAGCATGTGGCCGCGCGCCATCTCGTCGAGCGCCTGCAGGTGCGGGAAGCCCGGGGCACGGATCTTCAGGCGGTAGGGCTTGTTGGCGCCATCGGACACCAGGTAGATCCCGAACTCGCCCTTCGGATGCTCGACGCTCGCGTAGGCCTCGCCCTCGGGCACGTGCATGCCCTCGGTGAACAGCTTGAAGTGGTGGATCAGCTCTTCCATGTTCGACTTCATCGCGACGCGCGAAGGCGGCGCGACCTTGTGGTCGTCGACGATCACCGGGCCCGGATTGCTGCGCAGCCAGTCGACGCACTGCCGGACGATGCGGTTGCTCTGGCGCATCTCCTCGATGCGGACCAGGTAGCGGTCGTAGCTGTCGCCGTTGCGACCGACCGGGATGTCGAAGTCCATCCGGTCGTAGACCTCGTAGGGCTGGGTCTTGCGAAGGTCCCAGGCAACGCCCGAGCCCCGCAGCATCGGGCCGGTGAAGCCCAGCGCCTTCGCGCGTTCGGGCGAGACCACGCCGATGCCGACCAGCCGCTGCTTCCAGATCCGGTTGTCGGTCAGCAGCGTCTCGTAGTCGTCGACGTAGCCGGGGAACCGCTCGGTGAAGGCCTGGATGAAGTCCAGCATCGAGCCCTGACGATCCACGTTCAGTTCGCGGATCGCACGCTCGTTGCGCAGCTTGTTGACGACGAACTGCGGCATGCGGTCCGGCAGGTCGCGATAGACACCGCCCGGCCGGTAGTACGCCGCGTGCATCCGCGCGCCCGAC
>CAIUGQ010000464.1 GCA_903898725.1 uncultured Burkholderiales bacterium
GGCGCGCCCGAGCCCGACGGGCCCCGGCCGTGCGCGGGCGCCCCGCCCGACGGACGACGCGAGTCGCCACGCCGGCCCTGCGGCGGACGCGGCGGCCGATCGTCGTCGAGCGTGGTGCGCTGCGAGGGCGGCGGCGGCACGAAGTCAGCCGGCAGCGTCGCGCGCGGGATCGCGCGCTTGATCAGGCGCTCGATGTCGGAGAGGAACTTCGACTCCTCGCGGTCGACCAGCGAGATCGCCGCGCCTTCGCTGCCGGCGCGGCCGGTGCGGCCGATCCGGTGGACGTAGTCTTCCGGCACGTTCGGCAGCTCGAAGTTCACCACGTGCGGCAGCTGGTCGATGTCGAGACCGCGGGCGGCGATGTCGGTCGCGACCAGCACCTGGAGCGAGCTGTCCTTGAACGCCGCCAGCGCGCGTGTGCGGGCGTTCTGGCTCTTGTTGCCGTGGATCGCGAGCGACTCGATGCCGTCCTTGCACAGCTGCTCGGCCAGACGGTTCGCGCCGTGCTTGGTCCGGGTGAACACCAGCACCTGGAACCAGTTGCCTTCCTTGATGAGGTGCGACAGCAGGTGGCGCTTGATGCCCTTCTCGACCATGTAGGCCGACTGCGTCACCAGCTCGGAGGCGGTGTTGCGGCGCGCGACCTCGACGCTCGCCGGCTCGTGCAGCATGCTGTCGGCGAGTTCGCGGATCTCGTCGGCGAAGGTCGCCGAGAACATCAGGTTCTGACGCTGCTTCGGCAGGTAGGCGAGCACCTTGCGGATGTCGCGGATGAAGCCCATGTCGAGCATCCGGTCCGCCTCGTCGAGCACCAGCACCTCGACGGCGGACAGGTCGACCGTGCGCTGGCCGAGGTGATCGAGCAGGCGGCCGGGCGTGGCCACCAGGATGTCGATCTTGCCGCGCATCGCGCTGATCTGCGGATTGATGTTGACGCCGCCGAACACGACGAGCGAGGTCAACGACAGGTACTTGCCGTAGGTGCGGACCGACTCCTCGACCTGTGCGGCGAGCTCGCGGGTCGGGACCAGCACGAGGCAGCGCGGCTTGCCGACGCGCGACTGCGCGGGCTTGCCGTCGGGGCCGGGTGCGGACAGGCGCTGCAGGATGGGCAGCACGAAGCCGGCGGTCTTGCCGGTGCCGGTCTGCGCGGCGGCACGCAGATCGCGGCCGGTGAGCACGACCGGGATGGCCTGGGTCTGGATCGGGGTGGGGGTTTCGTAGCCGGCGTCGGCGATTGCGCGCAGCAGCGGCTGTGCGAGCCCGAGGCTCGCGAAGTTCGATTCGAGTGTCATGGTCTTCGGTTCCAGCGACAGCCTGCCGCTCTTGCCGAGTGACACCAATCTAGGCGGACGTCCGGGAGGATGGAGGGAACCCGGGAGGAAACCAGGCAGGACACGCTGATTGGCTGCTCGCGTCCAGGGTTCGATGGTAGCACGCGACCCCCACGCGACCCGGACCGTCGGTCGGGCCGCCGCGCGTGCCTATACTTGCCCCATGGACAAGACACTCGCCGATCTGCGCAAGAGCTACGACCGCGACGAGCTCGTGGAGGACCGTGCCGCGCACGCGCCGCTCGACCAGTTCGCACGCTGGATGCAGCAGGCCCTCGACGCGAAGCTCGAGGAACCCAATGCGATGACGGTCGCGACCGTCGGCCCCGATGGCCGGCCGTCGACGCGCATCGTGCTCATCAAGGGCTTCGATGCCCGGGGCATCGTCTGGTACACGAACTACGCCAGCCGCAAGGGGCGCGAGCTCGAGGCCCATGCCTTCGCCGCGCTGCAGTTCCACTGGGTCGCGCTCGAACGCGTGGTGCGCATCGAAGGCCGTGTCTCGCGCGTCGACGAGGCCGAGTCGGACGAGTACTTCGCGTCGCGCCCCCTCGCCTCGCGGATCGGCGCCTGGGCCTCGGAGCAGAGCAGCCCGATCGCGTCGCGCGCGACGCTGGTCGCGCGGGCCGCCGAGTACGGGCTGAAGTACGGCCTGCATCCACCGCGCCCGCCGCACTGGGGCGGCTATCGGCTCGAGCCCGACTACTGGGAGTTCTGGCAGGGGCGGCCGTCGCGTCTGCACGATCGGCTGGCCTACCGGCGTCTCGACGGCGGCGCCTGGTCGCGGACCCGGCTGGCGCCCTGACGGGCGAGCGCCGACGGCCGAGTCAACGGCCGACGCGGCGCTCGGGATCGCGCGGCGGCTCAGCCCAGCTCGAGCGCGTCCTGGATCGCGCCGA
>CAIUGQ010000465.1 GCA_903898725.1 uncultured Burkholderiales bacterium
GTCGATCCGACGCGCAACACCGTGCAGCTCGCGAGCCGTCTGCGCGAGGCCGGCACGCCGGTCGTCGAGCGGCTCTACGGGCGCGCCAACCATGTCACGCTCGTTGCCGCGTTCGCCGGGCCGCTGCGCTGGATCGCGCCGGTGCTCGACGACGTGTCGGCCTTCGTCGTGGGCGGCTGAGCGCCGCCAGGGCCTGCCCGAGGGCCTGACTTCGGTCCGAAGTGCTCGCGCGCCGGCCTGCGGCCGACGCTGCAGCCGCTCGACCCGATGCATCCGGCGCTCGGCTCGGGCAGTGGCGCGCGCGGGTTGTCCGGCCGGCCCGGCGCCGCTAGCATCGACCCGCGTCCAGCCAGGGGAGCGCAGCATGAGCTTGCCGCTCCATTTCGATGCCGACGTCGGCGAGCAGTTCCTGCGCTACGCGCGGATGGTGTCGGCGCGCGGCTACGTGCACAACACGCTCGGCAACATGGCGGTGCGCGTGCCGCATCCCGACCACCCGGACGGCGTCGCCTACACCAAGCATGCCGGCGTGTCGCTCGAGGAGATGGGGCTCGCGAACATCGTCGTCACCGACATCCCGAGCAGCCGGCTGCTGTACGGGACCCGCACCACCAGCGTCGGCCACAACCTGAACCGCGAGATCCTGCGGCTTCGCCCGGACGTCGGCGCGGTGATCCATGTGCACGACGACGCGACCATCGCATTTCTTGGCAGCGGTGCGTTCGACCGGGTGCGGGTGCTGTCGCTCGACATGCCGTTCATCCTGGGCAAGGCGCCGCACTACGTGCCCGCGAGCCTGGACGTCGAGGCCGACGTGGCGCCCGTCGCGGGCTTCATCGCCGACACCAACACCGTCGTGCTGGTCGGCCACGGCGTCACCTCGCTCGGCCGGACGCTGTCGGAGGCCTACCACCGACTGAACGCGTTCGTCTCCGAGGTCCGCCGCAACATCCTCGCCGAGCAGCTCGCCGCGCTGAAGGGCACGCGCCCGGCCTACCGTAGCGACGAGGAGATCGAGGCGATGCACCGCTTCTCCGATGCGGTCATCTACCCGACGCGCGCCGAGCGGGTGATGCGCCCCGACGATGCCTGACGGCGGGGAGGGTCTCCGGAAGCGCTACGCAGGAGCGCTCGCTCGCCAGCAGGTCAGTCGATGGCTTGGCCTTGGCGTGTTCGACCCTTGACAGCATCTGACGCGTGACGCCGCACCCACCGAAGAGGGACTGCACGAGCTGCTGCAGACCGTCATTGCCCGGATGATGAAGCTGCTCACGCGCCGGGGCGTGCTGCTCGAGGACGATGGTCAGTCTTTGGGCGAGCCGAACGGGCCTGATCGAAATGCCGCCCGGACGACTGGCTCTCTCCTGGAAGCACTGCGCTGGTTTTCCTGTCGATCTCAGTAACCGAAGCCTCGCGCCATCATCGCCGCCAGGATGGGCAGCGCCGTGAACAGGCCGACCTGCAGCAACACCCAGCCCCGCGTTCGTTCGACCTCTGCCAGGCTTGGCAAGGCACCGTGCGCGCGGGCTTCCCGTCGCCAGCGCAGATAGTTCAGCGTCGGCCGGACTGAAATCAGGGCGATTACCGCAAACAGGCCGAGCTTCATCCAGAACACCGGGTTGCCGAGGTAGAAGCTCGCACCCTTGACCCCCCACGCCACGCGGGCAATCCCGGCGGCCAGCACCAGGCCCGCGAAGACACCGTAGCCGAGGTCCACGCGTGCGA
>CAIUGQ010000466.1 GCA_903898725.1 uncultured Burkholderiales bacterium
CCCACTGAAACCAACGCCTCACCGAACGCCCGCCTCAGCAATGAGGCGGGCGTTTCGCTTTGTGCCCGGCTCATTGCCGAGGCGAGCGATTCGCCCGGCGCCCGCCTCATTGCTGAGGTGGGCGTTTCGCCTTGTTCCCGCCCGATCCGGACGCCTCGGCGGCCCTTGACGCCGTGTGTGGCGAAAAGGTTTCGTCCGCAGGTCGGGCTCCAGCCACCGCCCCTCCATCACCGTCGACCACTCGGCCCCGCAAACCGAATTGGCCGGGAATTCCCGCCAATTCCACGCAGCGACTCCACCACCGAACACTCAGGCTTCGCCGTGTCATGTGCGCCGCCTCGAGGGGCGGCACTGCCCGGGCGGGACCGCCGGGTCCCGGATCCGGAGAAGCCCGATGAAGTTCAGACACAAGGTGTGGTCCCTGCCGCTCGTCACGTTGCTGGTGTTCGCCACCGGCCTGGCGGTGGCCTGGGTCAATGCGCGACAGACCGGCTCGATCATCCAGCAGCTCGGTCGCGTCGAATACCAGTTCTTCGTCCGACTGCAGGCGGTCGGCACCCAGTTCACCGCGATCCAGGAAGCCCTCAAGGGCGCGGTCGCCGCGGGCGACAAGGCGGCGCTGGGCGACATCGACGCCCGCGCGACGAAGGTGCGAGGGGTGCTGGCCGAGATCGGCGAGCTGCACGGCAAGAAGGACGTCGCCGAGACGCTGAGCCGTCAGTTCGACGGCTGGATCGTCCCGGCACGGCAGGCGGCCGCGATCATGATGGGGGCCGCCGAAGGCGACCCGTCGGCGGCGATCTCGGCGATGCAGTCGACGCAGGCCAGTCTCAGTCAGGCGCTCGACGAGACCCGCGAGGCGGCCGGCCGCGGCAACGAGGCGAGCCTGGTGGCCGCCCAGGACACCCTGGACCGCGGCCTGATGCTGAACCTCGCGACGGCAGCCGCCAGCATCGCGACGCTCGCGGTGCTGTCGCTGCTGGTGATCCGCGCGATCGAGCGCGGGCTCGGCGGCGACCCGGAGTACGCCGCACGCGTGCTGAACCAGATGGCCGCGGGCGACCTCGGCGGCGAGATCCGCTGCGCGCCGAACGACTCGACGAGCCTGCTGCATGCCGCCCGGACACTGCAGGCGACACTGGCGCGCATCGTCATCGACACCCGGCGCAGCGCCGACGAGGTGACGCGTGCCGCGCGCGAGCTCGCCGCGGGCAACGCCGACCTGTCCACCCGCACCGAAGGCCAGGCGGGGCGGCTCGCCGAGACCGCCGGCAGCGTCGGGGAGCTCTCCGAGCGCACCCGCGAGAACACCGCCAGCGCACGCGAGGCCGCACGCCTGGCCGGCGCCACCTCCGACAGCGCCGAGCGCGGCGGTGCGGCGGTCGCCGAGATCGTGCGCACGATGTCCTCGATCAACGAGAGCGGCCGGCGCGTGGCCGAGATCATCGGCCTCATCGACGGCATCGCCTTCCAGACCAACATCCTCGCGCTGAACGCGGCGGTCGAGGCGGCGCGCGCCGGCGAGCAGGGCCGCGGCTTCGCGGTCGTCGCCAGCGAGGTGCGCAGCCTGGCGCAGCGCAGCGCCGAGGCCGCCAAGCAGATCTCCGGCCTGATCGGCGACTCGGTTCAGCGCGTCGACGACGGCTCGCGACAGGTCACCGCCGCCGGCGTGCTGATGGACGAGATCGTCCAGGGCATCCGCAGCGTCAACCAGTACGTGTCCCAGATCTCCGACGCCTCGGTCGAACAGGACAACGGCATCACCACGCTGAACGCGACGATCGGCGAGATCGAGCGCGCCACTCAGCAGAACGCCGCGCTCGTCGAACAGGCCTCGGCCGCGACGCTGTCGCTCGAGAACCAGGCCGGCGAGCTCGGCCGGATGATCGCCGTCTTCCGGACCCGGGAGACCGCATGACCGCCCACGTCCCCTTCCCCACCCGCTCCGCTCACTCTCCCGCACGCACCTCAGCGAGGTCCACCATGAAACGTCCGACATTCCTTCGCCGCGCAGCCCTCGCGCTCGCCGGCCTCGCCTTCGCGAGCGGTGCTGCCCAGGCCGCCGAGTTCGGCAACATCACGATCAACGGCTATGGCCACCAGTCGTTCCTGAAGACGACCGACAACACCTGGCTCGGTGCCGACGGCAGCGGCTCGTTCAAGGAGAACGTCTTCGCGCTGGTGGTCACCGCCAAGCTCGACGAGCGCTCCAAGATCTGGTCGCAGCTCGCCTCGATCAGCGGCAGCTCGATCGACGTGCACTGGTTCTACGTGGACCGCACGTTCGGCGACAACTTCACGCTGCGCGCCGGCAAGGTGCTGGCGCCGCTGGGCTTCTACAACGAGTTCATCGACGCCCGCTTCCTGCAGCAGTCGACGGTCATGCCGCTGCTGTACCAGCCGGACACCGACCTGGTCGACGAGGCGTACGGCGGCATGGGCGCCACCTGGACGATGCCGCTCGGCGGCGGCAAGGTCGACTTCGACTTCTACGGCGGCCAGATCGTCGAGCACGCGGCGGTCGCCGCGCTCCAGAAGCAGAAGGGCCTGATCGGCGGCCGGATCGACTGGCGCACGCCGATCGACGGCCTGCGCCTGATGCTGTCCGCCTCGCACAAGAAGCAGCTCACGATCGGCGATCCGGACGACACCACCAAGACCTCGATGATCCTGTCGGCGGGCTACACCGTCGACCGGCTCGACCTCAAGGCCGAGTACGGCCACATCAGCCGCTCGATGGGCGGTACCGATGCCAAGACGAGCGTGGGCTACCTGCAGGCCGGCTACTCGCTGACGGACAACTGGATCCCCTTCGCGCGCTACGACATCCTGCGCGCCCCGGGCTACGACAGCAACGATGCGTCGACCTACCAGAACTCCATGGCGGTCGGCATCACCTACCGGGTGAACGCGAACCTCGCGTTCCGGCTCGAGAACCAGTTCAACACCGGCTACGGGGCCGCGACGCTGTCCGGCGAGACGCCGGCCGGCCAGGGCCAGAAGTCCTGGCAGATGCTGGCCGCCAGCGTCGCGTTCATCTTCTGACGACGGAGCAGCGACCATGACCCACTCTCTCAAGCACCTGATCGCCGCCACCGCGATCGCCGCCGCGACGCTGTCGTCCGCCTTCGCAAGCGACGTCGTCGTGATCGGCAACAAGGACAACGCCAACGCCGTCGACAAGGCGTTCCTGGCCAAGGCCTTCACCGGCGAGACCCGCAGCTGGCCGGACGGCGGCGCGATCGCCGCCCTCGACCAGGGCGATGACAATCCGACCCGCGCCGCGTTCTACACCTCGGTGGTCGGTCGCAGCGCCGCCCAGGTGAAGGCCGCCTGGGCGCAGCTGGTGTTCAGCGGCAAGGCGACGCCGCCGAAGGTCATCGACGGCGATGCCGAGGTCAAGAAGGCCGTCGCCGCGAACAAGCTCGCGGTCGGCTACATCAAGCCCTCCAGCGTCGACGACTCGGTCAAGGTGCTGCTGAAGTGACCGACCCGGCGGGGTGAGCGGGCAGCGCCGCGGTCCGGCTTCGCCGGATCGCGGCCATAATCGCCCGATGGACATCCTCGCCACCGCCCGCGCGCTCGTGCCCGGTATCCGAGACCGCGCCGACGAGATCGAACGCAACCGCAGCCTTCCGGCCGACCTCGCCACCACGCTGGCGCGCGCCGGGCTGTTCCGCACCCTGCTGCCGCGCCGGCTCGGCGGGCTCGAATGCGAGCCGCTGACCGCGCTCGCCACCATGGAGGCGATCGGCGAGGCCGATGCGTCGGCCGGCTGGTGCACGATGATCGGGGCGACGGCGGCGATGTCCGCCGCCTGGCTCGACCCGGCGGTCGCGGCGACCGTGCACGCCTCGCCGGAGGTGGTCACCGGTGGCGTCTTCGCACCGATCGGCCGGGCGGTCGTCGACGGCGACGACTATGTCGTCAGCGGACGATGGCCCTGGTTCTCGGGCCACGCACACTGCAGCTGGCTGTCGGCGGGCTGCACCATCGTCGAGGACGGCCGGGTCCGCATGCTGCCCAACGGCATGCCGGACGCGCGGATGGTGTTCTTCCCCGCGGCGCAGGGCACCCGGCTGGACGGCTGGCACGTCGCGGGCCTGCAGGGCACGGGCAGCGGCGAGGTCGAACTCGAGGGCCTGCGGGTGCCGCGCGAGCGCTCGGTCTCGCTGATGACGGACTCGCCCCGCGAGGACGGTCCGCTCTACCGGATGCCACCCTTCGGCCTGCTCGCCCAGGGCATCGCCGCGGTGATGCTCGGCAACGCGCGTGGCGCGATCGACGAACTGGTCGCGCTCGCGGGGGCCAAGACCCCCGCCGGCAGCCGCCGCACGCTCGCCGAGCGCGCCGGCGCGCAGACCGAGCTGGCGCGGGCCGAGGCCTCGCTGCGTTCCGCCAGGGCGTACTGCACCGATGCCGTCGGGCAGGCCTGGCGGCTGGCCTGCGCCGGCGACGCACCGGACGTGCGCGCCCGCGCCGCGCTTCGGCTGTCGGCCACCACGGCCACGCGCGCGGCCGCCGATGTCACGCGCGCGATGCACGACCTCGGCGGCGGCTCGGCGGTCTACCTGTCGAGCCCGCTGCAGCGGCGCTTCCGTGACGCACACGTCGGCACCCAGCACGCGATGGTCTCGGCCGCGACGCTGGAACTCGCCGGACGGGTGCTGATGGGGCTGCCGACCGACGCGACGATGCTCTGAAGGCTCAGGCCGGCGGATCGATCGCTTCCCGGTCGAGCACGACCGGTCCGGCAGACGCATCCTGCGGACCGACCTCGGCCGTTCCCGCCGAGGCCTCGATCCAGCCGGCAGCGAGCGCCACGCGGCGGGCGTGCGGCGCCGCGCCGAAGGTCGCGGCCTCGCGGATCAGGGCGCGGGCAAGCCCGGCGGCATCCTCGCCCGACCGCAGCACCGCGTGGCGGCACGCGGCGATCAGCACCGGCATCACCATCGCCGACAGCCTCGCGGCCGAGAGCGTCGACAGGCCAGTGGCGGCGGACACCTCCCCGGCCAGCCGCGCGAGCGGCTCGACGCCGAACAGGCGCACGGCAGCGTCCGAGCCGTCCCGGACGGAGGCGCCCGCGACGCGGGGCGCGGCGCCGAGATCCACGTCCTCGAACGCCGGCTGCTCGGCATCGAAGGGACCGTTCAGGGCCTCGTCGAAGAGTCGGGCGGTACCGAACGGACTCGACGCGAGCCGGCCCGCCCCCCCTGCGAGCACGCGCGCCGTCAGGTCGAGCGCCGCACGGGTCGCGCCAGCCCGTTCGCCCAGCACCCGGGCGATCCGGGGCGCGGCGGCGAGGAGCGCGCCATCGCGGCGCAGTGCATCGAGCAGACGGTGGGGCGTGCTCACGGATGGCGGGCTGAATCGGTCATGGCCCAGTCTCCCGTCGGCCGCCCTGCCACGCTGGACCGCCGCGGCCATCGGTCGTGCCCGCTGGGTCCGGCCCGCGCGCGCTCAGTCCAGGGGGCGCAGCCCGAGCGTGAGCGGCACGAACGGATCGATCGCGAGCCGCCAGCGCTGCACGACCGGCACCGGACGGCCATCGCGCCGGGCCGGGAGGAAGGCGAGTCCGGCGAACGCCGATCGCAGCGCATCGAGGAGCGCCCCGCGCGGCGCGGCATCGCTGCCGTCTGCCTGCACGTCGATCTCGGCGAGTCGGCCGTCGCTGCCGATGCGCAGCGACACGAGCGCTCGCACCGGGTGGCCGAGCGCGCCGGCCAGCGCGTCGAGTTCATCCGGCGCGACGAGGAACTGAGGCGGCTCGTCCACCTCCCAGACCTCGAGCCACGCGAGCTCGGGCACTGCGGCCTCGGGCGGCCCTGACCGCCCTGACGGTACGGACGGTACGGACGGTACGGACGGCTCGGACGGCTCGGACGGACCGGACGGACCGGACGGACCGGACGCCGGTGCCGGTGCCGGTGCCCCGGTCGGACGACCGACGGTGCGAGCCGGCGACGCGCGCGCCGCCGCCGCCGCCGCGCCCGTCGCGGCCGTCACGGCCGCTCGC
>CAIUGQ010000467.1 GCA_903898725.1 uncultured Burkholderiales bacterium
CACCAGCGCCGTCGGCGCGTCGGCGCCGCCGGCCCCGCCGCAGCCCGCCAGCGCGCACAGCAGCAGCGCCACGAGGCACCGTGCACCGCTCGGCCATCCCGCGGCGACGGGCGAGACGCGACGCGTCGCCGCCCGCGGCACGGCCGTCGGTCCGGAGCGATCGGTCCGCTCGAGCGCCATCGAACCGGCCTAGGACACGGCCCGGTCGAGGTGGCCCATCGCCTGCGCGACGTAGGCGTCCTTCTCGCCCACCGGCGCCACGTAGTGCAGGGCCGCGACGGCGGCCTCGCGGCCCTCGAGCCGCGCGATGACCCAGGCGGCGAGGTAGGCCGAGGCGAGGCAGCCGCCCGCGGTCGCGAGGTTTCCCCGGGCGTGGAACGGCCGGTCGAGCACCTCGACGCCGGCCTCCTGTACCCAGGGTTTCGTGGTGAGGTCGGTGCAGGCGGGCATGTCGCCGAGCACGCCGAGGCGCGCCAGCACGAGCGTGCCCGAGCACTGCGCGCCGATCAGCTGCCGGGAGGGGTCGAGCTCGAGCCGGGCCATCAGCGCCGGATCGGCCACCACCTCGCGGGTCCGGATGCCGCTGCCGACCAGCACCGCGTCGGCCGCACCCGCCTCGGACAGCGCCGACTGCGCGTGCACGGTCACGCCGTTCATCGAGGTCACGGTCGGCTCCGGGCAGCACAGGGTCACTCGCCAGCCCGGTCGCTTGATCCGGTTCAGGATGCCGAGGGCGATCAGGGAATCGAGCTCGTTGAAGCCCTGGAACGTGAGGATGGCGACGTGCACGGCAGAGCTCCGGTCGAGTCGGCATGATGCCACCTGCCCGCCCGACACGAACGACACGCGGTCCGGCCGGTCCGCAGCGGGCCGCGCGGCGGCGACGTCCTCAGCGGCCCGCCCCGGCGCCGAGGTCCGCGATCTTGAGCGACACCGTCTTGCCCCGGTCCGGCAGGTGCTGCGTGCCGACCTCGCGAAAGCCGAACCCATCGTGGAACCGGTCGGAGGCGGGGTTCGGCGGGTCGCTGTCGACCTCGCAGGCCACGCGCGCGCAGCCCGATCTGCGGGCCGCGTCGAAGAGGTCGTCGTACAGCATGCGCCCCAGCCCGCGTCCCTGCGCCCGCGTCGCGACGACGATCCGGTCGACGTAGAGGAAGTCGGCGTACCGGGCCTGGAACCAGCGGAAGTTCGGGCTGTCGTAGTCTGCGCCGGGTGCGAAGGCGAGCAGGAAGGCCAGGACCTCGCCATCGGCCGTCGCGACCACATGGCGGGCCGCCTCCGCATGCAGTGCCGCGAGCCGTCCGGCATCCAGCGGACTGAGGAAGCGGACCGACTCGGCATTGAGCGCGAGGATGGCCGGGAAGTGGCGGGCGTCGGCGGGCTGCAGGGTCATGGTCGGGCGGACGATAGCAGGGCGCGGCGCCGGCGGCGCCGACCGCTCATCGCAGCCTGCTGCGGCCGCCGCCACCGCCACCGCCGCCGCCACCACCGCCGCCACCGCCACCGCCACCGCCACCGCCACCGCGTCCCGACACGCTGGCTTGCCGGGGCCGCCGCGCGCGGTCACAGTCACCCCCTCGCGCCCGACCCGAGGCGCCCCGGACCGATGCCCCGGTCCGCAGGACACATGGAGACACCGCCCCATGCTCAGCTACGACGTCATCGAACACGGCAAGCCGCTGCAGGTCCGCATGCGCGAGACGCCCGTGCCGCAGGGCCGCGAGGTGCGGGTGCGCATCGTGCGCTCGGGCGTGTGCCACTCCGACCTGCACATCTGGGAGGGCTACTTCGACCTCGGTGGCGGCAAGCGTTTCAACGTGAAGGACCGCGGCTGCGTGCCGCCGTTCACCACCGGGCACGAGCCCTTCGGTGTCGTCGACGCGCTCGGCCCGGACGCGGCGGGCGTGGCCGTGGGCGACCGGCGCATCGTCTATCCGTGGATCGGCTGCGGCCAGTGCGCGGTCTGCGCGGATGGCGACGACCACCTGTGCCTGGCGACGCGCTTCGTGGGCATCGTGCGCCCCGGCGCGTACGCGACGCACCTGGTGGTGCCCGACGCGAAGTACCTCGTCGAGGCCGACGGCGTCGACGAGGCCTGGGCGGCAACTCTCGCCTGCTCCGGCCTGACGGTGCACAGCGCGATCGCCAAGCTGCCGGTGCTCAAGCCGCGCCACTGGGTGGTGGTGCTCGGCTGCGGCGGGCTGGGCATGAGCGCGATCGCGATGCTGCGTGCGCGCGGCATCGACCGGGTCATCGCCTGCGACGTCGACGCCGCGAAGCTCGAGCGGGCGCGCGAGCAGGGCGCGGCGCAGGTGCTGGACACCCGGTCTCCGGATGCGCTCGTGCAGCTCAAGGCGCTGGCCGGCGACCAGATCGCGGGCGTGCTCGACTTCGTCGGCATGCCGGCCACCACGACGCTCGGCACGGGCGCGCTCTGCAAGGGCGGGCACTACGTGCTGTGCGGGCTGTTCGGCGGCGAGGTCACGATGTCGCTGCCGCCGATCGCGCAGCGCGGCATCTCGATCCGCGGCTCGTACGTCGGCAGTCTGCGCGAGCTGCACGAGGTCGTTGCGCTCGCCAAGACCGGCCGGCTCGCGCCGCCGCCGATCGAGGTGCGCCCGGCGTCCGAGGCGAGCCGCAGCATGGAGGAACTGCGCGACGGGCGCGTGTCGGGTCGCGTAGTGCTGGACTTCGGCAGCGTCGACGCCTGACCCGTCCGGGCGCCCGACTGCTGTAGGCTGGATGCACGCGGCCCGTCGGGCCTGCCCTTCTTCCGGTCACCGTCATGGCACGCGCACGCAAGGCTTCCTCGAGTCCGGTCTCGGCAGGCAATCCCTGCCCGTTCCTGCGGGCGCTGGTTGCGCAGGGCCTGCTCGCCGACGGCGTCGAGCCCCTGGGCAAGGTCACCTCGACCATCGTGGCGGTCGCTCGCACCGGCGAGGGCAGCCCCGCGCTGCCGGCCGCGGCCATCTGGGCGATCGCGCTGATCGCCCACGGGCTGAACCCGCTGACGATGGCGCGCACCAAGCGCGAGGGCCTGCGCCTGTCGGGCCTGCGCGACGGGCCGCTCGACAAGCACGGCGCGGGCTCCGGCATCCTCGACGCGAACGGCCGCGTCGTCGCGCGCGAGCTGGCCCGGCTCGACGAGTTCGCGAGCGAGCAGATCGGCAGCTCGGGCCAGTCGGAGCGCGGTCTGACGCTCGCGCAGATCCGCCGCTACATGGACGCGAATTTCGAGCGCGCCGAAGGCCGGCGCCGCGCACTCGACCGCAAGCTGATGGACGGCGAGTGGCCGGTGCTGCTCAAGGTGATGGGCCGCGACGGCTCGGGCGGGCGCTACCTCAGCGTGGCGGACGTTCGCACGCTGGTGGTCGATCGCGAGCTGCCGAAGCGGATGACGCAGGCGCTGGCCGCCACGGTCTAGGCGCGGCGTCCGTCGCGCCCGGGGGGCGACGCCGTGACCGCCGTGTCGAGCCCTGGAGGCCCTCAGGCCTCCTCGCGCAGCGACGCCCGCTGCTCGATGCTCAGCACCGTCGGCGCCACGAGCGGTCGGGTGGTGCCGGCCTGGAAGAACGGGTTCTCGCGATACGCGCCGGACAGCCGCGCGCCACCGACGTTGCGCACGACCTTCGCCAGGCCGAGCAGCGTCTCGCGCGGGGTCGAGGGCATCCGCGCCAGGGCCGAATCGGTGCTGACCTTCATGCGGGCCGGCCCGATCGCCGCGTCCAGCGCATCCGCCGACAGGTCGAGGCAGCCGCGGACCAGGCCCACGTACGACAGCTTCGGGTCGCGCGGGGTGTTGCCGACGGGTGTCCGGCAGCAGGCGGCGTACCACCGGTACAGGCCCTTGGGCGACAGCGAGACGCACTGCAGATTCCCGAGGCCGCGGTCGAACGCCACGAAGCGCGGCAGCGTGGCGAGGACGTCGGTGCCGCCGGCGGCGTCGAGCGTGCGCTCGGGCTCGCCCAGCCAGCGCGCGAACGATCGGCAGTCGCGGCAGTAGCAGATCGCGCGGCCGGCGCGATGGGGTGATCCGACGCGGCCTTCGAGCGCGCCGCAGCGGCAGCGCAGCGGGAGGTCCGCCGTCGACGCTCGAGGGGAGGAGGGAGTCATGGCGGGCCTGCGGCGGTCGGTGTGCCGCGAGGATACCAACCCGCGCTCGCCGGGGCGGCCATCGTGGCAGGCGCGTCCCGGCGAAGGCCTCGGGGGCGGCCTGCGCCGGCCACGCAGCGCCTGGGGCGACCTCAGCCGACCTCAGTCGACCCCAGCCGGCCTCAGGCAGCCACCGGACGCCCGGTGCGCACGCGCCCCAGCAGCAGGTGCCCGACCCCGGCGATCGCCAGGAGCACCGCCGCACCCAGGCCCCAGAGCACCCAGACTGCGACGCTCAGCCAGCCGGAGGCCGAGCCCAGCGCGGGCAGCAGCCCGCCGAAGACGTCGAGCGTCCAGAGCACCGACTGGCGGCCGAGGTCGAGCAGCGCGGGGTCGACCCAGAGTACGGCCCAGGCGGGTACGGGCCAGCGCGCCACAGCGGCGGCCAGGTCGGTCGCCTGGCCCGAGGCGAGGAGCCGCCCCGCCCAGTCGACCAGCTCGACCGCGAGCAGCGCGCCGCCCGTCCAGGCCGCGAGGAGCAGCCCGGTCACGATCCACAGCGCGGTCCGCATCACCTGTCGCTCCCGTCCGGGTCAGTCGCTCGAGCCGCCGAAGCCCAGCAGGCTCAGCAGGCTCGAGAACAGGTTGAAGACCGACAGGTACAGGCCGACCGTGGCCATCACGTAGTTCGTCTCGCCGCCGTTCACGATGCGGCTGGTCTCGAACAGGATCAGGCCCGCGGAGAGCAGCGCGACCATGCCCGCGACCGCGAGACCGAGCGCCGGGATCTGCATGAACACGGCGGCCAGCCCGAGCAGCAGCGCGATCACCATGCCGGCGAACAGGAAGCCGCCCATGAAGCTGAAGTCGCGGCGGCTGGCCAGCGCGTAGGCCGACAGCGCGAGGAAGGTCGCGCCGGTCGCGGCGAGCGCCAGCGTCACCACCTGCGCGCCGCCGGGAAGCGACAGCGTGCGGCTCAGCAGCGGCCCGAGCGTGTAGCCCATGAAGCCGGTCAGCGCGAAGACCGCCGGCAGCGCCCAGGCACTGTCGCGGACCTTGTTCACCACGAAGAACAGGCCGAAGAAGCCGACCAGCGTCAGCACGAGGCCGGGCGCGGGCAGCGCGAGTGCGACCGCCGCCGAGGCGACCACCGCGCTGAACAGCAGGGTCATCGACAGCAGCGCGTAGGTGTTGCGGAGCACGCGGTGCGTGCGCAGGGTCTCGAGGGCCGAGCCCGAGGCATCGCGGGGGAGGGCGCCGGG
Source organism: uncultured Burkholderiales bacterium (assembly GCA_903898725.1). GTDB lineage: Bacteria > Pseudomonadota > Gammaproteobacteria > Burkholderiales > Burkholderiaceae_E > UBA4615. The sequence continues at coordinate 5,355 of CAIUGQ010000467.1, forward strand.
GCGCAGGAAGTCGGTGCTGCGGTTCATGTCGTGATCTCCAGAGGTTCGGGCAGACACGTGATCGGCGACTGCGAATCTGCATCGCAAGACGCCTTCTGACGGGATCCGGCGATGGTGAGGCAGGCGGGCCTCCCGAAAAAGCAGCAATTCGATGACTTCAGGTTCGGAAAAACCGAACCTGGGGCAGGCTCAGCCGCGAGCCGCCTCGAGGATGCGCGTGACCAGCGGATGGTGGCGGCCGCGCCGCGAACAGATCGCATGGATCTCGTCGGTCACCTCGGCGCTGTGCCCGAGCCGACGCAGCCCGCGGGTGAGCGCGATGTCGCCGGCCCCCAGGCTGCTGACCGGGAAGACGCCCATCCCGCGTGCCGCGAAGACGCTGAGCAGCGCACTGTCCTCGAACTCGCCGACGATGCGCGGGCGCAGGTCCAGCGACTCGAACCATCGGTCCAGACGCGGACGCAGCGCCGAGTGGCCGGTAGGCAGCAGCAGCGGCAGCCGGTCCAGCGACTGGGGAAAGCGGTCGATCTCGGCCTTGTGCACCAGCGAGGTCGGGCCGTACCAGTCGACGGGCGAAGCCACCAGGCGCTCGCTCGTCAGGCGCAGGTTGGGGTTGGGCGGTGCCGGCTGCCCGGCCAGCACGACGTCGAGATGGTGCAGCGCGAGTTCGGCGAGCAGCTGCTCGAACTCGCCCTCGTGGCACAGCAGACGCAGCGACGGTGTCGCCAGCACCGGCTCGAGCAGCGCATGCGCGGCGAACTTGGAGAGTCCGTCGGAGAGCCCGACCGCGAGTCGCGCGACCTGGCCGCTGGCCGCCTCGCGCACCTCGTGGGGGATCAGCTCGCCGATCCGGAACAGCTCCTCGGCGCGCGCGAATGCGGCCTGCCCGGCCTCGGTCAGCGCCACGCCGCGGCCGGCCGGCTTGAGCAGCTGGTGGCCGAGCGCGCGCTCGAGTTCGCGGACCTGCGCGCTGATCGTCTGGACCGCCATGTCGAGGCGGGCTGCGGCGCGCGCGAAACCGCCTTCCTTCGTGACGACCCAGAAGTAGTAGAGGTGGCGGTAGTTCAGCACGGCATCCGCGCGGGACCCGCGGTCGGCATCACTGCTGCGGGTGCCAGCGCGGCTTGCGCTTCTCGAGGAACGACGCGATGCCCTCGCGACCCTCGTCGCTCGCGCGCGCGGCGGCGATGCGGCTCGCGGTGTCGGCCACCAGCGTGTCGTCGATCGGCCGGTGCGTCACGTCGCGGATCAGCCGCTTGGTCGCGGCCAGCGCGGCGGGGCCGCCCTGCAGCAGGTGCCCGAGCATCGCGTCGACGGCGGCATCGAGCTCCTCGGCGGGCGCGATCTCCTGCACCAGGCCCATCCGGTACGCCTCGGCGCTGTCGAACACCTCGGCGCTCAGGAACCAGCGGCTGGCGGCGCGCGGTCCCATCGCGCGGATGACGTAGGGGCTGATCATCGCGGGGATCAGGCCGATGCGGACCTCGGTCAGGCAGAACTTCGCGTCGTACGACGCGATCGCGATGTCGCAGGCCGTGACGAGGCCGAGGCCGCCGGCGAAGGCCGGGCCGTGCACGCGCGCGACGGTGGGCTTGGGCGCCTCGGCGATCGTGCGCAGCAGCGCCGCGAGGCGCGCCGCATCGGCCTGGTTCTCGGCGGGGCCGTAGCCCGAGGCCTGCTTCATCCAGTTCAGGTCGGCGCCGGCGCAGAAGGCCTTGCCGTGGCCGGCGAGCACGATCGCGCGGACGTCGTCGTCCTCGGCGGCGGCGCCCACCGCATCGGTCAGCTCGGCGATCAGCTCGGCGCTCATCGCGTTGCGCACGTCGGGGCGGTTGAGCCAGATCACGGCGACGCCCTGCTGCAGCGTCGTCTCGAGGGTGGTGTAGGTCATGGCGGGCCTGCGTCGGTCACGGTGCCCGGAGGATACCAACACGCGCCGACCCGACCGGGCCGGCCGCTCCTCAACGGGTCGCCGTCGCGCCCGCGGGCAGTCCGAGGCCGGCCGCGAACCGATCGAACTCGGGCAGCCAGATCGACTGGCCCGCGCGGCTGCCGAACATGCCATGGGCATCGCCCGGGGCGAAGGTGCCGAACGCGACCATGCTCGCGCGGCCGCCCGCCTCGACGTAGGCGGCGTGCATCGCCTCCCAGGTGGGGCGGTTCCAGTAGCTGTCGTTGTCGCCGTAGAACCAGAGCGAGGGCACGCGCGTGGCGCGGGCGTAGGCCGCGAATGC
>CAIUGQ010000468.1 GCA_903898725.1 uncultured Burkholderiales bacterium
GACGACGCGGACTGACCCGCGGACGACGCCAGCGGTGCCGCAGCCGACCCCGGTCCCGCGACGGGCTGGCCAGCCCCGGTCCCCGCAGCGCCGTCGCGGGCGGCCGGGCCCCGCTCGGATCCGATCAGTTCGGCCAGCGGGTCGGGCGGCTCCACGGGGTGCAGGTCGAGCACCAGCCGATGCCGGTAGACCGCGATCGGCGCGAGCGCGAACACCTGAGGCGCGACCGGTGCCTTCAGGTCGAACACCAGCCGCGTGACGCGGGGTCGGTTCTGGCCGACGCGCACCGTCGCGATGTACGGGTCGTTCGCCTGGACCTTCGCGACCAGGTCGCGCAGCTGCGCGTCGATCTCGACGCCCTCGAGGTCGACCACCAGGCGCGGCGGATCGGCGACGGTGAAGTGCGAGGCCTTGAGCGGGGAGTCGAGCTCGAGGGTGACCCGGGTGTAGTCCTTCGCAGGCCAGACCCGCACCGCGACGATGGTCGCGCCATGCGCGAGCGGCAGGTCGAGCGCGAGCAGCGCGGCAGGGGCCGCGCTCAGGAAGCGGCGGCGGCCGCGTTCAGGCACCGCAGCCCCGCCTCGCCGACCGCATCGAGCCGCAGCACGCGCGCGCTGCCGGTGCCGTCGGCATCGCTGTCGGCGAACTCGAGTCGGACCGCGAGGTCGGCCTGGGGCAGCTCGGGGCCGGCCAGCTCCGGCCACTCGACCAGGCAGACGCCCGCGCTGCGGAAATACTCGTCGAAGCCCGCGTCACGCCACTCGTCCGTGGAAGAGAATCTATAGAAATCAAAGTGATAGACCGGGAACTTCGGCAGATTATAAGGTTCGAGCAAGGTGAAGGTGGGGCTGCGTACTTTCCCGGTGTGGCCGAGCGCCCTCAGCACCCCCCGAACGAGCGTGGTCTTGCCCGCACCGAGTCCGCCGGACAGCCACACCACCATCCCCGGCTCGAGCGCCAGCGCGAGCCGGGCGGCGAACGCGGCGGTGGCGGTCTCGTCCGCCAGGTCCACCCGCAGCGTCGCATCTGGGGCGGACGGCTCGCGGGCCGGACCGGGCGGGGCGATCGGACTCATCGCGGCGGCCGGGCCTCAGGGCGCGATGTCGATCGCCGTCGGCGGCAGCCCGGCGCGTGCCCGCGCCACCATCGCACGATAGGCCGCCTCGAGGTGGGCGACGGTGCGCGGCGTGTCGAAGAGCGGCGCGATGCCGCGGCTGCGCACGAGCGCGGCCCGGACCTCGGCGAGCCGGCCGGGTTGGCGGGCCAGTCCGATGGCGAGCGCCTCGTAGTCGGCCGCCGAGTGCGTGACCAGTGCCGGCAGGCCGACGGCCTTGAGCAGGCTCGCGGCGACCCGTCCGGGGAAGGTGCTGCCTTCGAGGGTCACGACTGGCACGCCGGCCCACAGCGCATCGCTCGCCGTGGTGTGCGCGTTGTACGGGAGGGTGTCGAGGACGAGGTCCGCCGCACGATGGCGCGCCAGGTGCTCGGGCGGCTGCAGGATCGGCGCGAACACCAGTCGCACACCGCTCACGCCACGCCGCTCGGCCTCCATCCGGAGGTTCGCGGCGGCCACCGGGTTCGCATCGCGAAGCCAGAGCACGCTGCCGGGGACCGCCTGCAGGATGCGCATCCACGACGAGAAGGTCGCGGGCGTGATCTTGTAGGAGTTGTTGAAGCAGCAGAACACGAACGCGCCGTCCGGCAGCCCGAGCTCGGTGCGGCTGAAGCGGCGCTCGGACATCGGCCGCTGCCGGTCGTTGGCCTGGTAGCTGTGCGGCAGGCGCACGACCTGCTCGCGGTAGTGCGCGCGGCTCGCGTCGGGCACGACCGTGCGGTCGGCGATCAGATAGTCCATGTAGTCGGCGCCGGTCGTGCCTGGGAAGCCGAGGTAGGTCACCTGGATCGGCGCGGGGCGCATCGCGAACACGCCCTGGCGACCGCGGCCGAAGAAGCCGTTCATGTCGACCAGGACGTCGATCCCGCTCTCGTGCACGAGGCGGGCGGCATCGAGGTCGGACTTCTCGGAGATGTCGGTGAACCGGTCGAAGGAGCGCTCGAGACGGGCCCGCCGCGGGCTGCCGTCGCTCCAGCCGCTGTCGAACGCATGCAGCTCGAACGCATTGCGGTCGTGCAGCGACCAGGCCTCGGCCATCAGGATCGAGGTGGCCTGCTCGCGGAACTCGCCGCAGACGTAGCCGATGCGCAGCTTCGGGCCGCTGCCCGGCATGCGCCTCGGGAAGCCGACGTCGGTGCGCGGAAAGCGACTCGCGGTGAAGATCTCGGCGCAGCGGCGCAGGCTCGCCTCGTCGTCGCACACGCCCTGATAGCCGAACGGGCGCGCCGCGCGGCGCGAGGCGGCGACGTCCGCACGCAGCGAGCGGTCGAGCGTCTCGAGGCCGGTCCAGTCGCAGGCGAGCATCTTCGCGTGCAGCAGGGAGCCCTTGGCGAACGGGTAGACCGGGTCGATGCGCAGCGTCTCGCCGAAGGCCGAGATCGCGTCGTCGAGGCGCTGCAGGCCCTGCAGCACCATGCCGCGCTCGTAGTGCGCGTCGGCATAGCGCGGGTTGAGCTCGATCGCGCGGCTGAAGCTCGCCAGCGCGGCGTAGTGGCGGCCCCGGTCCTTCTCGAGGCAGCCACGCGCATAGTGGGCCTCGGCATGGGCCGGACGCACGGCGAGCGCGCGCTCGTAGCTCGCGATCGCCTCGTCGTGACGCTTGGTCATCGCCAGCAGGTTGCCCCGGTTCACGTACAGCGAGGCGACGCCGGGGTCGACCTCGGCGGCCCGGTCGAAGAGCTCCAGCGCACGGCGGTGGTCGTGCAGCGCCTTGCACAGCACGCCGAGGTTGTTCAGCGCGTCGAACTGGCGGGGCTGGGAGGCGAGGATCGCCTCGTAGACCGCGCGCGCCTCGATCAGACGGCCGGCCTTGTGCAGGGCGATCGCGCGCTCGAGGATCGGGCGGATCGCCGCGGTCACCGGATCGGCGGCGGGCTTCGGGACGGGGGGGCGTTCGGGCGTGGGCTGCATGGCGTCGCGGGGCTCGGGGCGGGTCGGTGACGCTGGCCGGGAGGTGCCAGGCGCTGGCGAATCAGACCGGGTTCGCTTGTTCCTACAATGGCGGATGGCCACAACGAACCCGATCGACTGGACGGAGCGCCTGCGCGGCTGGGCCCGGGAGCTCGGCTTCGCATCGCTCGGCGTCGCCGACCTCGACGCCGCCGCGCATGCCGAAGCGGCCGATCGCCTGGCGCGCTGGCTCGACGACGGCTTCCACGGCGAGATGGATTATATGGCCCGCCACGCCGCGCTCAGGGCACGGCCCGACGCGCTGGTGCCGGGCACGGTGCGGGCGGTCATGGTGAGCCTCGACTACGCCCCCGAGGACCCGGCCTGGCTCGAGCAGGCGTGGGCGACGCTGGCCGACGGCGAGCGGGCCTACGTGTCGCGCTATGCGCTCGGCCGCGACTACCACAAGGTGGTGCGTGCCCGCCTGTCGCGGCTCGCGCAGCGCCTGCAGGCCGAGATCGGACCGTTCGGCTGGCGCGCGTTCTGTGATTCGGCGCCGGTCATGGAAGTCGAGCTCGCGCGACGCGCCGGGCTGGGCTGGCGCGGCAAGCACACCCTGCTGCTGTCGCGCGAGGGCGGGTCGGTGCGCTTCCTGGGCACGCTCTACACCGACCTGCCGCTGCCGGCCGATGCCCCGGTCGACGAGCACTGCGGACGCTGCACCGCCTGCCTCGATGCCTGCCCGACGCGGGCGATCGTCGCGCCGTACCGGCTCGATGCGCGGCGCTGCATCGCCTACCTGACGATCGAGGCCGCCGGGGCGATTCCGGTCGAGTTCCGCGAGGCGATCGGCAACCGGATCTACGGCTGCGACGACTGCCAGCTCGCCTGCCCGTGGAACAAGTACGCCGCTGCCGCGTCGCTGCCCGACTTCGCGAGCCGCAACCGGCTCGACGCCGCGTCGCTGGTGGAGCTCTTCGCCTGGGATCGCGCGACCTTCGAGTCGCGCATGGAGGGCTCCGCGATCCGGCGCATCGGGCACGAGCGCTGGCTGCGCAACCTCGCGGTCGCGCTGGGCAACGCGCCCGCCTCGCCGCAGGTGCTCGCGGCGCTGCGCAGCCGCGAGCACGATGCCTCGCCGCTGGTCGCCGAGCACGTGCGCTGGGCGCTCGGCCGGCACGGTGCGGGTGCTCCCGTCGCGGCCGCGGTGCCGCCGCCGTCCGCGGGCGTACCGTGACTGCCCGTCGCCCGCCTGCCCGTGCCGCCGCCGGCCGGGGGCCGAACGCGGCCGTGCCGCCGGATGCCGCCGACCGCGACGCGGTGCGCGCGTTCGTCGACGCGCTGTGGCTGGAGGACGGCCTGTCGGTCAACACCCGGGACGCCTACCACGGCGATCTGGCGCGGCTCGCGCAGTGGCTGGGCGGGCGCGGCGTGACCCTGATGGCGGCCGGCGAGTCCGATCTGCAGGGCTATGTCGCCGCCGCGCACGCAGGCTCGAGACCGAGCAGCGCGAACCGGCGCCTGGCGGTGTTCCGCCGCTTCTACCGCTGGCTGCTGCGCGAGCGCCACCGTACCGACGACCCGACGCTGCGCCTGTCGTCGGCCCGTCGCCCGCCGCGCTTCCCGAAGACGCTCTCCGAGGCCCAGGTCGACGCGCTGCTCGGTGCGCCCGACGTGGACACGCCGCTCGGGCTGCGCGACCGCGCGATGCTCGAGACCCTGTATGCGACCGGGCTGCGGGTGTCGGAGCTGGTGGGCCTGAAGACGGTCGAGGTGGGGCTGGTCGACGGCGTGGTCCGCGTGATCGGCAAGGGCGACAAGGAGCGCCTGGTGCCGCTGGGCGAGGAGGCGCGGCACTGGATCGAGCGGTGGCTGGCGCAGGCGCGGGGGGAACTGCTCGCCGGGCGCCCGGCCGACGCGCTGTTCGTCACCGGGCGGGCCGCGCCGATGACGCGGCAGATGTTCTGGACGCTGATCAAGCGGCATGCACGGGTCGCCGGCATCGATGCGCCGCTGTCGCCGCACACGCTGCGCCATGCGTTCGCCACGCATCTGCTGAACCACGGGGCCGACCTGCGCGTCGTGCAGATGCTGCTCGGCCATGCCGACATCTCGACGACGCAGATCTACACCCACATCGCACGCGAGCGCCTGAAGACGCTGCATGCGAGGCACCACCCGCGCGGCTAGGCGCGGCGTCGACGCGGCGTCGCGGCCCCGTTCGCGGTGGCCGAGACCCGCGTCGCCCGGCGCGGGGCGGCCGGCGTGCCCCGCGCCACGGCCAGCGTGCCGGATGCGATGCCTGATGCGGTACCGGGTGCGGTACTGGGTGCGGTACCGGGTGCGATGCCGGCCTCCAGACGCTCCGCCAGCCGAGGCAGCAGCTCGTACAGCCCGGCGAGCGCATCGTCGCCGATCGACTCGCCGATCGCCCGGTAGCGGGCCTCGGAGTGCGGCGCGACCCGCTCGATGAGCGCGGTGCCGGCGGGCGCGATGCGGATGCTCGCACCGCGCGCGTCGTCGGCGGCCGCGCTGCGTCGGACGAGCCGGCGTGCCTCGAGCGCGGGCAGCAGGCGCGACAGGCTCGGCTTGCTGATCAGCGTGAGCTCGGCCAGCCGCGTGATCCGCGCCTCGTCCACCGAGGACAGCGCCCGCAGCACCCGCCACTGCTGTTCGGTGATGCCGTGGGCGCGCAGCACCGGGCGGAACTGGGCCATCACCGCCTGGTGGCTGCGCAGCAGCAGCATCGGCAGCGAGCGCGAGAACGCGCGCATCGCCCGGCTCACGGCCGCTCGTCCGCCACGTCGTTGGCGAGCGTGCCGATGCCCGGCACCTCGACCTCCACCCGGTCGCCGGGCACCAGCCACTTCGGCGGATCGAAGCGTGCGCCCGCGCCCGTCGGCGTGCCCGTCGAGATGATGTCGCCCGGCTCGAGCCGCATGAAGGTCGACACGTACTCGATCAGGAACTCGAAGGGGAACATCAGGCGTGCGGTGGTGTCGTCCTGCCGGACCTCGCCGTTGACGCGCGTGATCACCCGCAGGTCGCCAAAGCCGTCGAAGGCGTCGGTCGTGGCCAGCCACGGGCCGATCGAACCGCTCGCCTCGAAGTTCTTGCCCTGGGTGACGTTGAACTTGCCGTGGCGCAGCCAGTCGCGCAGCGTGCCCTCGTTCATGCAGGTCAGGCCGGCGACGTGCGCGGCGGCCTGCGCGCGCGGGATGCGTCGGCCCGCCCGGCCGATCACGATCGCGATCTCGCCCTCGTAGTCGAGCTGCTCGGACTCGGGCGGGCGCAGAATCGGCTCGCCGTGCGCCACCAGCGAGGCCGGCGTTCGCATGAACAGGCTCGGCCATTTCGGCCGCTCGCTGCCGTCGCGGTACTCCTCGTTGCGCTCGGCGTAGTTCACGCCGACGCAGATCACCTTGCCGGGTCGGGCGAGCGGCTTGCGCACCCTCAGGTCGGCGAGCGCGAGGTCGGGCGCGAGGCGGGCCGCGAGCGTGCGCGCCTCATCCACCGCGTCGGCCGCCAGCAGCGCGTCGAGCGTCGGATACGCGGCCATCCGAGGGCCGAGCTCGATCACGCCGTCCTCGCGATCGGGGCTCAGGGCCCCCCAGCCTTCGTGCCCGGCACGGGCATAGCTCACCAGCTTCATCACGCGTCCTCGAGACAGCTCGACCGGCCCAGGATCGGCCCGGGCCAGGTGTTCCGGGACGTTAACATGTCAATCAAACCGGCGGCAACGCCACCGAGGCCGTGACAGGGTTGACGCCCAGGTTGTTGTCATGTCAACTTCCCGTCGGCCCGCGAAACCCCGGCCGGCCGTACGCAGGAGACCGGTGCATGCCCCATGTCGTCGTCGAGTTCTCCGCCAACCTGCGCTGCCGCGCCGACATCGCGCGGCTGCTGCACACCGTCCACGATGCCGCGCTCGCCACCGGCGTGTTCCCGCGCGGCGGCACCCGCACCCGGGCCGAGGAGCGCACCGACTACCTGATCGCCGACGGGCACCCCGACAACGCGTTCGTGCATGTCACGCTGCGCATCGGCCACGGTCGCGACCTCGAGACCCGCAAGCGCGCGGGGCAGCAGGTGTTCGATGCGCTGTGCGCCGAGCTCGCCCAGGCCAGCGCCACGACGCCGCTGGCGATCTCCTTCGAGGTCCAGGAGATCGACCCGGACCTGAACTTCAAGCACAACACCGTCCACGCACACGTCGCCGCGCGCGACGCGAACCGGCACCGGCCATGAGCACAGCCCTCGACACCCACTTGCGCAAGGCCGAAGCGGCCCTCGCGCGCTTCGCCGCCGAGCCGCTCGGCCACTTCATCGGCGGCCGCGCGGTGGCCGGAGAAGGCGAGGCCTTCGAGAACCGCTCGCCGGTCGACGGCCGATCGCTCGGCGCGGTCGTCGATGCGACCGCCGGCGAGGTCGCGCGCGCCTGCGAAGCCGCGCGCGACGCCTTCGCCGGCTGGCGCGCCACGCCCGGCACCGAGCGCCGCCGCGTGCTCCACGCCGTCGCCGACGCCATCGAGGCGCGCGCCGAGGAGATCGCGCTCGTCGAGTGCATGGACACCGGCCAGGCGTGGCGGTTCATGAGCAAGGCCGCGCTGCGCGGCGCCGAGAACTTCCGCTTCTTCGCGGACCGTGCGCCCGACGCGGCCAACGGCGTCTCGCTGCCGACCGACTCGCACCTGAACTACACGCTGCGCCAGCCGATCGGGCCGGTCGCGGTCATCACGCCCTGGAACACGCCGTTCATGCTGTCGACGTGGAAGATCGCGCCGGCGCTCGCCGCCGGCTGCACGGTCGTCCACAAGCCCGCCGAGTGGAGCCCGCTCAGCGCGCGACTGCTGATCGAGATCCTGCACGAGGCGGGCCTGCCCGCCGGGGTCGCGAACCTGGTCAACGGTCTGGGCGAGACCACCGGCCGCTGCCTGACCGAGCATCCGGATGTCCGTGCCACCGCGTTCATCGGCGAGTCGCGCACCGGCAGCCTGATCATGTCGCAGGGGGCACCGACGCTCAAGCGCGTGCACCTCGAGCTCGGCGGCAAGAACCCGGTGATCGTCTTCGACGACGCCGACCTCGACCGGGCGCTCGACGCCGTCGTGTTCATGATCTACAGCCTCAACGGCGAGCGCTGCACCTCGTCGTCGCGGCTGCTCGTGCAGCGCTCGATCCACGACGCCTTCGTCGAGCGGCTCGCCGAACGGGTGCGGCGCCTGCGGGTCGGGCATCCGCTCGATCCGGCCACCGAGGTCGGCCCGCTGGTGCACGCGCGCCATTTGGAGAAGGTGCTGTCGTACGCGCCGATCGCCCGCGCCGAGGGGGCCGTCGTCGCGGTCGGCGGCGGGCGTGCCGAAGGCCCGACGCTGCCGCCTGGCGGGCAGTTCGTGCAGCCCACGCTCTACGTCGGCGCCACGCCGTCGATGCGCATCGCGCAGGAGGAGATCTTCGGCCCGGTGCTGACCGTGATCCCGTTCGACGACGAGGCCGACGCGCTGCGGATCGCCAACGGGGTGCGCTACGGACTGGCCGGCTACCTCTGGACGGGCGACGTCGGGCGCGCCAACCGCGTCGCCCAGGCGCTCGACGTCGGCATGGTGTGGGTCAACTCCGAGAACGTGCGCCACCTGCCGACACCCTTCGGCGGCATGAAGTCGAGCGGCATCGGCCGCGACGGCGGAGACTGGAGCTTCGACTTCTACATGGAGACGAAGAACGTCGCGCTCGCGCTCGGCACACATGCCGTGCCGAAGCTCGGGGTCTGAGATGGGCACGCTCGCGCTCGCGGCCAAGATCACCCACGTTCCGTCGATGTACCTGTCCGAGTTCCCCGGTCCGCACCAGGGCTGCCGGCAGGCCGCGATCGACGGCCACCACGAGATCGGCCGCCGCTGCCGGGCGCTGGAGGTCGACACCATCGTTGTCCTCGACGTGCACTGGCTGGTCAACGCCGGCTACCACGTGAACTGCGCGCCGGCGTTCGAGGGCGTCTACACCAGCAACGAGCTGCCGCACTTCATCCGCAACCTGCCTTACGCCTACCCCGGCAACCCCGAGCTCGGCCGCGCCATCGCCGCCTGTGCCACCGAGGATGGCGTCTTCACGCGGGCCCATGACGCGACCACGCTCGACCTCGAGTACGGCACCCTCGTGCCGATGCGCTACATGAACGCCGACCAGCACTTCCGGGTCGTGTCGGTGGCGGCCTGGTGCGCCTGGCACAGCCTGCAGGACAGTGCGCGCTTCGGCGCGTCGCTGCGCCGCGCGATCGAGCAGCGCTTCGACGGCCGCGTCGCGCTGTTCGCCAGCGGTTCGCTGTCGCACCGCTTCAACGACAACGGCAGCCCCGAGTCGTCGATCCACGAGATCAGCGACGAGTTCTTCCGGCAGGTCGACCTGCGCGTCGTCGAGCTCTGGAAGCAGGGCGACTGGAAGACCTTCATCCGCATGCTGCCTGCCTATGCCGAGCGCTGCGTGGGCGAGGGCGGCATGCACGACACCGCGATGCTGCTCGGCGCGCTCGGCTGGACCGGCTACGATCGGCCGGTCGAGATCGTCACGCCCTACTTCCCGAGCTCCGGCACGGGCCAGATCAACGCCATCTTTCCGGTATGACCATGAAGACCTGCATCGTCGGACTCGGCGCCATCGGCGGCTTCGTCGCCCACCGTCTCGTCGAGGGCGGCCAGACCGTCTCGGCACTCGCGCGCGGCGCCACGCTCGCGGCCGTCCGGCGCAACGGCCTCGTATTGCGCGACGCGGCCGACCCCGAGCGGGGCCGCGCGGTCTCGATCGCGGCAAGCGACTCGCCCGCCGAACTCGGCCCGCAGGACCTCGTCGTGCTGACCGTCAAGACCACGGCGCTGCCCTCGATCCCGGCCATGATCGCGCCGCTGCTCGGGCCCGACACCGTCGTGCTGTCGGCGATGAACGGCGTGCCCTGGTGGTTCTTCCACGGGCTCGGCGAGCGCTGGCACGGCACCCGCCTCGACGCCACCGATCCCGATGGCTCGCTCTCGCACGCGATCCCGCCGTCGCGGGTCGTGGGCTGCGTGGTCCACATGTCGGCCTCGATGCCCGAGCCCGGCGTCGTGCGCCAGGCCTTCGGCGATCGGTTCATCGTCGGTGAGCCGGGCGGTGCCGCGACGCCGCGGCTGGCCGCGGTCGCCGACGTGCTGCGCGCGGGCCGGCTGCAGGTCGAGGTCTCGCCGCGGATCGAGCTCGACGTCTGGCTCAAGCTCTGGGGCAACATGACGATGAACCCGGTGTCGGCGATCACCGGTGCGACGATGGACCGCATCCTCGACGACCCGCTGCTGCGTCGCTTCGTGTCGGACGCGATGGTCGAGGCGCGCGCGATCGGCGATGCGCTCGGCCTGCCGATCACGATGACGCCGGAGGAGCGTCATGTGATCACCCGCAAGCTCGGCGCGGTCCGGACCTCGATGCTGCAGGACTTCGAGGCCGGCCGACCGATCGAGCTCGATGCGCTCGTCGGGTCGGTGTCGGAGATGGGGCGCCTGGTCGGCGTCGACACGCCGAACATCGACGTGCTGCTCGGACTGACGCGGCTGTTCGGCCGCGTGCGAGGGCTGGTGCCGCCGGCCTGAGTGCGGGCGGCATCGGTGGCGAGGCCGTCGCACGCCCGGCCCCGTGACCTCGCGGTCCAGCATGCCGCGAGGCCTCGCGTCGCGACCCGCCGGTCACACACGCGGATCGACCGGCCACGCTTCGCGATGCGCCGAGCGCCTACCTGTCCGGGTACGTGTCCGGCTTGTGTCGACCCGATATGCGCGTATAGTCCGTCCTTGCATCTGCCTCGAAGCCTTCCGCAGTTCCGCGGTTTCTTCTGCGCCCCCGCTCCCACGCGGATCCGGCGTTCTGGAATCCCCCCGGTGGTTCGTCTTTGTCGCGCATGCCCCCACCGGGGCGCGAGCCCCATCTCGTCACGTTTCCAGAAAGGCAACACACCATGTCAGGCACTCAAACCGGTACCGTCCAGCGCTTCATGAGCGACAAGGGCTTCGGCTTCATCAAGTCCGACGTCGACGGCGCCGAGCTGTTCGTCCACTTCTCCGAGCTCCAGGGCTCGGGCTTCCGCAACCTGGACGTCGGCCAGCGCGTCGAGTTCACGCCGCGCAAGGGCCCGAAGGGCATGCAGGCGTCGGCCGTTCGCGTGATCGACTGATCACCGACTGACCGTCGACCGGCTCCGGCCGGTGCGCCGTCGGCATCCGCTGCGAAGCGGGTCCCGGCGGCGCGTTCGTTTCAGGGGGGGCTTCGCGCGTGGGCAGGCGCTGCCCGGTCAGCGGTCGATCAGGGCGTGTTGACCTTGATCGTCGCGGCGACCAGCACACCGTCGGTCACCGTTCCGGTGACTTCGATGCTGGCCCCGTTGGTCACGCTGCCGAGCTCGCCGATGATGACCGTGCTGCCGTCGATCTGCACCACGGTGCCGTTGAGCTTGAATCGCCCCGCGGTCGCGTCGACGTCGTAGGCCAGACCGCCCACCTGATTGACCACCAGCGTCGGGCCGTTGCGATACCTGAGCTGCGTTGCCGTGTACACACCGCCCGCCAGCGCGCCCTGCAGTTGCACCCGCGAACCATTGGCGAGATCCGCCCGTTGGCCGGTCGTGCCGTCACTGTTCAGGAAGGTCGTCGACGGGGTCAGGATGACCGCAAGGTTGGACAGGTCGAAGGTCCCTGCCGCGCTGTCGTAGTTGCGCACGGTGCCGGCCAGGGGCAGGACGCCGCCTTCTGCCGTGGTCTTGAAATCGACCGATGTCGGCAGCACTGCATTGTCGACCGACTGGCCCTTGATCTCCACCGCAACCCCATTGGCCAGCGAGTTCACATCGCCGTTGGTGAACACGATCGCGGAAGCAGAGGCATTGACCGGCACACCGCGCACCTTGAAGCTGCTCGTGCTCACGAAGTCAGTGATCGCACCGGTGAGTTGAACCATCGCATCGCCCTGGTTGAGGCGATACTTGACCTCGCTCGCGACCAGCTTGCCGTTGGTGAAGGTCCCCTTGACGGCAGCCCGGCGACCATTGGCCAGATCATTGATCGTGCCGCGCACGAAGACAGCATTCGTGGCATCGACATCGAAGGTATCGAGCCTGAAGGTCTTCGCCGCATAGTTGAGTTCGCGCACCAGCCCCGCGATCCGCAACACGTCGTTCTGCTGCGGCGCGTTGATCTTGACGACCACGCTCTTCGCGGTCAGCGTCGTCGAGGTCGCGGCGGTATCCGACCACACCGCGACCCGTTGACCGTTCGCCAGTGTCACGCCGGTCGGCAGGATGCGCAGCGCGCTTGCATAGTTCACCTGCAGGCCCGCGAGGCTGAATGTCCTGGCCGTGGCGTCGAGCCCTGAAATCGATCCCTGCACCCGAACGATGGCCTGGCCCGATGCGTCCTTGCGTTCCACGCGGGTCGCGACGATCTCGTTGGCTGCATTGCGCGCGCCGTGGACTTCGACCAGATCATGGGTGGCGAGTCCGGACAGCCCGGACACACCTTCGAACACGGTTGGCGCCGACGGGTCGGTCGAGACCTTCACGGTCTGACCGGCGACCACGAAGCCGTCGGTCGCCAGGCTGGTGATGCGTCCGAACACTTCGGACACGACGTTGAAGCTGGTGGCGACGCCGCTGGTGGTGGTCTTGACTTCGACCTGCTGGCCGAGTCGCAAGGCCGTCGAGGTCGATGTCGTGGGGTTGGACGGGTCCGATTCGACCTTGACGGTCGCCCCGCTGTCTTCGTACTTCACGCCTTCGACGATCACGCTGCCGAAACCGGTGATGGTTCCGGACGCCGACGATTCGGCGGTGCTGGGGGTCGACCCGCTCGACCCTGTCGATCCCGTCGATCCGCTGGAATTCGACGAACCGCCGCCGCAGGCGCTGAGCGCCACCGCAAGACTCGTCAGCACGCAGGCGGCGCCGACACTTCGGATGAATCTGAACACGATGCACTCCAAATAGGTGGGGTTGAAGCCGTGTCTGAAGGCGCGAACGCCGGGAACCCAAGCCATCAACGATCGATTCGAGTCGAAGGGAAAAATTCCCCGTAACAAGACTAGCGGAGTCTGTGCGCCGAGTAAAGGGAAATCTTCCCCTTGTCGACGGCCGGTGTTTTCCGGACAATCACGCATGGCCCCACGCCCGAACGGCAGTCCGTCGCAGCCCCCCGTCGCCGCCGACCTCGTCCTCGCCCAGACGCAGGCCATGCTCGCGCCGCTGATCCGCTGGCTGGTGACCCAGGGCGTGGGCTACCCGCAGCTTGCTCAGGCACTGCGCGAGGTCTATCTGGACACTGCCCGCGCAAGCCTGGAAGCCGAGGGCAAACGGGTGACCGATGCGGCCATCAGTCTGCGCACCGGGGTCCATCGCAAGGAGGTCCGTGCCCACACCGAGCAGCGTTCGGCGCGCTCGGAGTCCGGCGCCGGGCCCGCGCTCGCCAAATCGCCGCAGTCGAGCGTTGCCGAGCAGGTCTTCACCCGCTGGATCACCGATGCCGCCTATCGGGGCGAAACAGGTGAGCCTGCCAGCCTGGCGATTGCCGGGCCGGCGCCCTCGTTCGATTCCCTGGTGAGCAGCGTGACCCGCGATTTCGCCCGCCGTACCGTGCTCGATGAGCTGGTGCGCCTGGGACTGGTGGAAGAGACCGGCCTGCAGGTCGCACCGCGGGCCCTGTCGGCGACGCCGCCCCACGATCAGGAGCAGCTGCTGCGAACCTTCTCGCTGCATGTTGCCGACCATATCGCGAGCTGTACGGCCAACCTCGACAGCGCGCGCGCCGGTTCGGACGAGCGCCTGCTCGAGAACAGCCTGTACGGGCGGGGCCTGAGCGATGCGTCGATTGCGCAGCTCAGTCATCTCGCGCGCGAGGTGTGGAAGCCGGTGTTCCAGCAGATGGTGAGCGCGGCGCAGCAACGCTATGACCTGGACAGCCAGCCGGCCGAGGCCGACACCACCGGGACCGACACCACCAGGCCGCGTGGCCGCATGCGCTTCGGCGTCTATTTCTACAGTGAGCCCGATCGATGAGTTCGACCCAGCGCCCGACGACATGGCGACGCACCGGCCTGACCGTGGCGGCCCTGTTCGGCCTTGTCATGCTGCTGAGCTGCGGCGGCGAGGTTGACGGCATCGGCTCCAGTGGTACCGGCATCACGACCTCCGGCGTTCAGATCGGGACGATCACCGGCTTCGGCAGTGTGATCGTCGAGGGCAACAGCTACGACAGCGCCGCTGCGACGATCCAGATCGACCGCAACCCGACGCTGCCCACGGCCATCGGCGAGAGCAGCCTGCGGCTCGGCATGCGTGTCGAACTCGGCTTCGATGCATCCGAGAAGGCACAGACCGTGGTGACCCGGCCAGAGGTGATCGGTGTCATCCAGACCCGCTCCGGAAACACCTTGACGGTCGCCGGTCAGACGGTGCGCAGCAATGCAGTCCCGGGTGTCGACACGGTGCTGGAAGGTGTGGAATCGATCGATGAGCTTCAGGTGGGTGATCGCATCGAGGTGCACGGCGTTCGTGAACCGGCCACGGAAACCCTCGTAGCAACCCGGATCGAACGGCTCGACAGCGCCGGCACGCAGGTCCGCATCACCGGCACCGCCAGCAATGTGGCCGCCGATCAGCGCAGCCTGGTCATCGGCGGTCTGGGCGTCGGTCTCGCGAGCAACGCGGTGGTGTTGCCGTCAGGTGTGCAGCTCGCCAACGGCCAACGGGTGACGGTGTGGTCTGCCAGCGGTCTGGACGCGGGCGGCACCCTGAGCGCGCAGGCGATCAGGGTCGATCCTGAACCGACGCCGGGGGGCGCCTCGCAGCCGCTGCGCACCGCCGGCATCGTCCGCCAGCTCGCAGCGGGGCAGTCGAGCTTTGTCGTGGGCCAACGGCCTGTGATCTACGGCGCCGACACCCGTTTCATCGGCGGGGCCGCCAGCGATCTCGCCAACGGCGTGGCCGTCAGGGTGCGCGGCACGCTGCAAGGCGCCCAGCTGGTCGCCGCCGAGATTCGACTGCTGCGCCAGGCAAGCGACAGCAGGGTCGTCATCGAGGGGGCAGTGAGCAACTTTGTCTCGCTGGCCAGTCTGCTGGTGCGGGACACCCGGGTCGATGCATCGGGCGCGACGATCGTCTTCAGCGGCGGCACAGCCGCACAGATCCAGTCCGGCGCAGTGATCCGGGTCGAAGGTTCCGTCGTCAACGATGTGCTGGTGCCCACGCTGATCACGATTCGCAGTGCGGCCACGGCCAGCGCGACCGGGCAGACCGAAGGTGTGGTCGCTGCCGTGTTTCCGACCTTGCGCACGTTCCGGGTCAACGGCGTCAGCGTTGCGCTGAGCAATGCAACCGTGATCGACGGCGACCTGACGGACCTGCGCCCCGGGGCTCAGGTCCGGGTCACCGGAACCTTCGGCAGCGGCCAGTTGCAGGCGGCCACACTGCGCGTCCGGCCGCGGGAGTGACGCCCGCGCACGTTTTGCATCGGGGTGCGTCGTGGTCGGCCCAGGCGCGGCGACGATGCCCTCCACACGGGGCCGCTATCATTCGCGAATGGCCACGAAGCATGTCTCCGAGACCCCCGCGACGGCGCTCCTGAAGCAGCGCGGCGTCGCCTACACCGAGCATCCCTACGACTACGTCGATCACGGCGGCACCACCGAGTCCGCACGTCAGCTCGGGCTCGACGAGCATGCGGTGGTCAAGACGCTGGTCATGCAGGACGAGGCGGGCAAGCCGCTGATCGTGCTGATGCACGGCGACCGCAAGGTCTCGACCAAGAACCTCGCGCGCCAGTCCGGCCGCAAGTCGATCGCCCCGTGCGAGCCCGAGGTGGCGAGCCGGCATTCGGGCTATCTCGTCGGCGGCACCTCGCCCTTCGGCACCAAGAAGCGGCTGCCGGTCTTCGTCGAGCGCAGCGTGCTCGCGCTGCCGCGGATCTGGATCAACGGCGGGCGACGCGGCTATCTGGTCGGCATCGATCCGGCCGTGCTCGTCGACCTGCTGCAGGCCGTCCCGGTAGACTGCGCGCTCGCCGACTGAGACCGGCCGCCCGGAGACCCCATGGACCTGCTGCCCGCGATCCTCGCGATCGCGATCGCCTACCTGATCGGATCGATCTCGTTCGCCGTCGTCGTCAGCCGCGCGATGGGGCTGGCGGACCCGCGCAGCTACGGCTCGGGCAATCCCGGGGCGACGAACGTGCTGCGGACCGGCAACCGGCAGGCCGCGATCCTGACGCTGGTCGGCGATGCGGCAAAGGGCGCGGTCGCGGTGCTGCTGGCACGGGCCCTGGCCGAGCGATTCGGCTTCGACGACTTCACCCTCGCCCTGGTCGGCCTGGCCGCCTTCCTCGGCCACCTGTACCCGATCTTCCACGGCTTCCAGGGCGGCAAGGGCGTGGCCACCGCGGCCGGCGTGCTGCTGGCGCTGTCGCCGTGGCTCGGGCTGGCGACCCTGGCGACCTGGATCGTGGTGGCGGCGTTCCTGCGCTACTCCTCGCTCGCCTCCCTGATCGCGGCGATGTTCGCCCCGGCGTACTACCTGCTGCTGGCCGGCGCCGACCGGGTGCTGCTGCCGCTGGCCGCGATGAGCGCGCTGCTGGTGTGGCGCCACCGCAAGAACATCGCCAACCTGGTCGCCGGCACCGAAGGGCGCATCGGGCAGAAGAAGCAGGGCTGAGCGGCGGGCGGGCGGGCGGCTTTCGGTCCGAGGCGATCGCTCCGCCGAACGCGATCAGCCGAGTGCGATCAGCCGAGCCCGATCAGCCGAGCGCAGCCGGCCGCGCTCAGCCGGCCCGGTTCAGGCGCGTCGTGGCCGGCAGCGCGACAGGTGCCGTCGCCGGCGACCCGCCCGCCGCCCGGCGCGCCCGCAGCTGTCCGCAGCCCCCGTCGACTTCCTGCGCGGCCGACCAGCGCAGCGTCGCCATCGTGCCGCGTGCCCGCAGCCCGCGCACGAAGGCCACCGCGCGCTCGAGCGGCGGCCGCGCGAAGTCCGAGCCCTCGACCGCGTTCCATGGGATCGCGTTGAGGATCGCGCGGCGCCCGGCGAGCAGCGCCGCCAGCGCCTCGACCTCGTCGTCGCCGTCGTTGACCCCGTCGAGCAGCGTCCACTGCACCAGCAGCGGAAAGCCGCTGGCGCGTGCCGCCGTGTCGGCGAGTTCGACCAGCTCGTCGGGGGCGATGCGCGGCGCGCGCGGCAGCAGCCGCTCGCGCAGGTCGGCGCGCGTGGTGTGCAGCGACAGCGCGAGCGAGGGGCGCACCGCGGCCTGCGGCAGGCGCTCGAACGCGCGCCGGTCGCCGACCGTGGAGAACACCAGCTGCTCGCGCGCGATGCCGCCGTCGGTGCCCAGCAGCGCGATCGCGTCGAGCACCGCGTCGAGGTTGTGCGCGGGCTCGCCCATGCCCATGAACACCACCTTGCGGACTGCGCGCAGCCGGCGCGCGAGCGCGACCTGCGCGACGATCTCGGCGCTGCCGAGCTGGCGCAGCAGGCCGTCGCGGCCGGTGGTGCAGAAGGTGCAGCCGACCGCGCAGCCGATCTGGCTCGACACGCACAGGCCGCCGCGGGGCAGCAGCACGCTCTCGACCGTCTGCCCGTCGGCCAGCCCGACCAGCAGCCGCTCGGCGCCTTCGCCCGGAGCGCGCTCGCGCACGCACGCGAGCGCCCCGAGCCTGTGCTCGATCGCCGGCAGCGCCTCGCGCACCCGTCGCGGCAGGAAGTTCGGATCCCCTCGGTACGGTGCATCGAGCGCACGCGCCTGCAGCCACTGCTGCATCAGGTGCCGCTCGTGCACCGGCCCGGCCCCCGCGGCGCGCAGCGTCTCGCGCACGTCGGCGATCGATGCGCGCGCCGGCACGGGCTGGCGCGGCACCGGGTCGGCGAGCTGCGCTGACGACGGCGCGGAGGAAGACAGCGACGACGAAGCCCGCGACGACGACGACGGCATGGCCACCGCCCCCGCACCGAGCGTCCGGTCCGGATCGGACGTCATCGTGTTCACCAGGTGTCCACGAACGGCCGCTTCTTGCCGGTGCGGGCTGGCCGCGGCGGCATCGCGCGCAGCGCCTCGACCAGCACCTGGCGGGTGTCGACCGGGTCGATCACGTCGTCGACCTCGAACAGCGACGCGGTCGACAGCGCCTTGCCCTGCTCGTACATCTGCGCGACGCGCCGCTCGTACTCGGCGCGGCGCTCGGCCGGGTCCTCGATCGCGGCCAGCTCGTTGCGCCAGGCGAGCTTCACCGCGCCCTCCAGTCCCATGCCGCCGAACTCGCCCGTCGGCCACGAGACCAGCATGGCCGGCGCCCAGAAGCTGCCGCCCGCCATGCCCTGCGCGCCCAGCCCGTAGCCCTTCCTCAGCACCACCGTGAGGATCGGCACGTCGACGCTGCCGGCGGTGACGTAGAGGCGGCAGCAGTGGCGCACCAGCGCCGTCCGCTCGGCCTCGGGACCGACCATGTTGCCGGGGGTGTCGCACAGCGTGAGGATCGGCAGGTCGAACGCGTCGGCCAGCTGCATGAAGCGCGCCGCCTTGTCGGCACCGTCGCTGTCGATCGCGCCGCCCAGGTGCATCGGGTTGTTCGCGATCAGCGCGATCGGCCGACCCTCGATGCGGACCAGCGC
>CAIUGQ010000469.1 GCA_903898725.1 uncultured Burkholderiales bacterium
GACCACGAAGTTCATGCTGACCGAGGAAGCCCACCACATGTTCGTGGGCGAGTCCGGCATCTCGCGCGTGATCCAGCGCACCTGCGAGGTGATGAACCGCATCAAGTCGGACGACCCGGCGAAGGTCCGTGCCGAGGGCGTGGTCGATCTGCAGACGCTGCAGCGCTACCTGAACTTCCACTTCAGCGTGACCATCGACCTGTTCGGCGCCGACGAGTCGAGCAATGCCGCGATCTTCTACAGCTCCGGCCTGAAGGGCCGGTTCGAGGAGACCAAGCGCGACGACGACCACAAGCTCCACGGCCGCCACTACACGGTGCTGGGCGTCAAGGAGGGCAAGCTCGTCGAGCGCGAGGTGCCGATGCTCAACGCGCTGAACGAGGTGCTGCGCGACGACTACATCCGTGACTCCATCGGCGGCGTCAACCGCTGGAACAAGGTCATCGAGAAGGCCGGCATCCCGTTCCGCCTGCAGGCGCCGCACAAGGCGTTCAACCGCAAGATCGGCGCGCTGTCGGCGGTGAAGGTCTCGCCGGACGGTCGCGTGGTGAGCGAGGTCGAGTTCGCCCAGCACGAGAAGGCCTGGCTGCCGAGCGCCGAGGACCGCGCCTTCGTCGCCTCGCTGATGGGGCGCGTCGTCGAGCCGGGCAAGTTCGCCAACTGGATCGCGCCGCCGGTGATGGGCGTGAACCGCCAGCCGGTAGACTTCGAGTACGTCCGGTTCAACTGAGGCACCGAGGCCCGCATGAACGCACCGTTGCCCGAGGTGATCAAGCAGCACCTGATCGACCCCGAGATCTGCATCCGCTGCAACACCTGCGAAGAGACCTGCCCGGTCGACGCGATCACGCACGACTCGCGCAACTACGTGGTGGATGCGGACAAGTGCAACCTGTGCATGGCCTGCGTGCCGCCGTGCCCGACCGGCTCGATCGACAACTGGCGCACGATGCTGCGCGTCGAGGCGTACTCGACCGTCGAGCAGCTGACCTGGGACGAGCTGCCTTCGGAGAAGGCGCTCGGCCTGGCGGTCTCCGAGGCGGCCGACGCGGGTCCGCAGGCGGCCGAGGGCGCCGAGGGCGCGCCGGCCGCAGCGCCGGTCGGCGCCGATCTCGGGCCCGGCTCGCAGGTGCCGCCGTGGTCGGCCGCGCATCCGTACGTCAACCTGTACGCGCACCGCAATCCGGTGACGGCGACCGTCGCCGGCAACTACCGGGTCACCGAGCTCGGCACCGACAGCGACACCCACCACATCGTGCTCGACTTCGGGTCGACGCCGCTCCCGGTGCTCGAGGGGCAGTCGCTGGGCATCCTGCCGCCGGGGACCGATGCGAACGGCCGCGCGCATCACACCCGCCAGTACTCCATCGCGAGCCCGCGCGACGGCGAGCGCCCCGGCTACAACAACGTCTCGCTGACGGTGAAACGGGTGCTGGCCGACCACCAGGGCCAGCCGGTCCGCGGGGTGGCGTCCAACTACCTGTGCGACCTGAACAAGGGCGACACGGTGCAGGTGATCGGCCCGTTTGGTTCGAGCTTCCTGATGCCGAACCACGCGGGCTCGAACCTGCTGATGATCTGCACCGGCACGGGCAGCGCGCCGATGCGGGCGATGACCGAGCGCAGGCGTCGGCGCCGTGCCGAAGGGCAGGGCGAGGGCGGCCGGCTGATGCTGTTCTTCGGCGCGCGGACCGAGCAGGAGCTGCCGTACTTCGGGCCCCTCACGAAGCTGCCGCGCGACTTCATCGACATCGAGTTCGCGTTCTCGCGCCGGCCGGGGCAGCCGCGGCGCTATGTCCAGGACGCGATGCGCGAGCGGGCCGCCGAGGTCGCCTCGCTGCTGAGGGACGAGGCGACCCATGTCTACGTCTGCGGCCTCAAGGGCATGGAGGCGGGCGTCCTCGAGGCGCTGCGCGACGTGTCCGCCACCCA
>CAIUGQ010000470.1 GCA_903898725.1 uncultured Burkholderiales bacterium
CATTGTAAAGAAGCTTACGATCCGCGCGAGCCCGTCATCGGAGACACCCATGACCGAGGCGATCGGGCCGTTCTTCAACGATGAGTTCGGCGACGTCTTCGGCACGATCTACGCGTTCACCGCCGACGGATTCACCCTCGCCGAGCTGCGCGACCAGGTGGAGACCGTGCGTCAGGAACTGCTGCGCCTGCCGGATGTGTCGAAGGTCGAGCTGGTGGGTACCCAGGACGAGAAGGTCTTCGTCGAGCTCTCCCCGCAGCTGCTCGCCAACCTCGGGATCGATCCGCAGCGCATCGCCGAGCAGCTCGCCGCCCAGAACATCGTGACGCCCGCCGGGACCGTGCAGGGCGACAGCCGCCAGGTGCCGCTGCGGGTGACCGGGCAGTTCGACACCGTCCGCGAGGTCGAGGAGCTGCGGCTCAACATCGGCGGACGCACCGTGCGGCTCGGCGACGGGGCGCGCGTCTGGCGCGGCTATGCGGACCCGCCGGTCTGGACGATGCGCTACGGCGGGCGCCAGGCGATCGGCCTGGCGGTCTCGATGGTGCCGACCGGCGACGTGCTCGAGCTCGGCGAGAACCTCGAGGCCACGATGGCGCGGCTCAAGGCCGACATGCCGATCGGCATCGAGTTCGCCAAGGTCTCCGATCAGCCCCGACTGGTGAAGAAGGCCGTCGGACTGTTCATCACCTCGCTCCTCGAGGCGGTCGCCATCGTGCTGGTGGTGTCGTTCGTCAGCCTGGGGATGCGGGCGGGCAGCGTCGTGGCGCTGACGATCCCGCTGGTGCTCGCCGGCACCTTCCTCGCGATGGCCTGGTTCGGCATCGACCTGCACCGCATCTCCACCGGCGCGCTGATCATCGCGCTGGGACTGCTGGTCGACGACGCGATGATCGCGGTCGAGATGATGGCCCGCAAGATGGAGGAGGGCTGGGACCGGTTCAGCGCCGCCACGTTCGCGTACCGCAGCACCGCGTTCCCGATGCTCACCGGCACGCTGATCACCGCCGCCGGCTTCCTGCCGATCGCGACCGCGAAGTCCACGACCGGGGAGTACACCTTCGCGATCTTCGCGGTGGTGACCATCGCGCTGCTGGTGTCCTGGGTCGCCGCGGTCGCCGCGACGCCGTTCATCGGCTACTACGTGCTCAGGGGCAAGCCGGCCGGCGCCCACCACGAGGTCTTCGACACGCCGTTCTACCGCCGGCTCCGGGCGACGATCGAGGCCTGCATGCGCTGGCGCTGGCTGACGATCGCCGCGACCGTCGGGCTCCTCGGGCTCGGCGTGCTCGGCATGAAGGCCACCGAGAAGCAGTTCTTCCCCTCGTCGGACCGCGCCGAGATCCTCGTCGAGATGTGGCTGCCCGAAGGGGCGTCGTATCGCGCCACCGAGGCGCAGGCCCGTCGCTTCGAGGCGATCCTCGCCAAGGATGCGGACGTCGCGACCTTCGTGGGCTATGTCGGCAACGGCTCGCCCCGCTACTACCTGTCGCTCGACCAGCAGCTCTTCCGGCCGAACTTCGCTCAGTTCGTCGTGCTGACCCGCGACGTCGAGGGGCGCGACCGGGCGCTGCCGCGGCTGCGTCGTGCCCTCGAAGACGAGTTCCCCGGGATCCGCGCGCGCGCCTTCCGCACGCCGCTCGGGCCGCCGGTGGCCTACCCGGTCCAGTTCCGCGTGCTCGGCGCCGATCCGCAGCGCCTCAAGGCGATCGGCGAGCAGGTCGCGGCGGTCGTCCGGGCCGACCCGTATACACTCGACGTGCACGCCGACTGGGGCGAACGGGCCCCCGCGGTCCGCATCGACGTGGACCAGGACAAGGCCCGGGTGATCGGCCTGTCGAGCGGGCAGGTCGCCCGGTCGATCGGTGGCGCGGTGTCGGGCGCGACCATCGGCACGTTCCGCGAGCGCGACAAGCTCATCGAGGTCGTGCTGCGGGCGCCGCCCGCGGAACGCGCGAGCCTCGCCAACCTCGCGAACCTGCAGATCCAGACGGCGACCGGCCGGGCGGTGCCGCTGTCCCAGGTGGCCACCATCACCGAGGTGATGGAGGAGCCGATCCTCTGGCGCCGCAGCCGCGAGCCGAACCTGACCGTGCGGGCCGACATCGTCGACGGGGTGCAGGCCCCCGACGTGACGATGGCGATCATGCCGAAGCTCGAGGCGATCCGGGCCGCGTTGCCGCCCGGCTACCGCGTCGAGGCGGGCGGTCCCTTCGAGGAGAACGTGAAGGCGCAGGCGTCGATCAACGCCGGCATGCCGGTGATGCTGGCGCTGGTGGTGGCACTGCTCATGATCCAGCTGCAGCGCTTCTCGCTGGCGTTCATGGTGCTGCTCACCGCACCGCTCGGGATCGTCGGCGTGGCGGCCGCGCTGCTGCTGTCGGGCCGGCCGTTCGGGTTCGTCGCTATGCTCGGCACGATCGCGCTGGGCGGGATGATCATGCGCAACACCGTGATCCTGGTCGACCAGATCCGGCAGTACCGCGACGACGGGCACGGCGCCTGGGAATCGGTGCGCGAATCGGCGGTGCGCCGGTTCCGGCCGATCCTGCTGACCGCGGCGGCTGCGATCTTCGCGATGGTGCCGCTGTCGCGCGACGTGCTCTGGGGGCCGATGGCCTTCGCGATCATGGGCGGACTGATCGTCGCGACGCTGCTCACGGTGCTCTTCGTGCCGGCGCTGTACGTCGCGTGGTACCGCGTCCGGCCCGACGCGGTGGCCGACACGCCCCACGCGACCGACGCGTCCGGGCGGCCGACGGGCGGCATCCCCGCCTAGTGCTGCGGGGTCGCGGCGGGCGGGCTCGGCGACTCGTCTACAATACCGCCCCGGGGCGAGCGCGGCCCCGGGGTTGAGCTCTCTGCGGCCGTGGCGGAATCGGTAGACGCACCAGGTTTAGGTCCTGGCGCCGAAGGGTGTGGGAGTTCGAGTCTCCCCGGCCGCACCAAGGCTTCCCCGCAGCGGGGCCGGAGCCTCGCTGCCGCACGCCGTACCGCGCCCCGTATCGACACCACGACCCCGACACGCTGACACTGGACACTACAAGAACATGGCCACTCAACTGGAATCGACCGGCGCGCTCGAGCGTCGCCTGAGCCTGTCGGTCTCGATGGCCGAGATCGGCTCGCAGGTCGAGCGCAAGCTGCGCGACATGGGCCGCACGATCCGCATGCCGGGGTTCCGCCCCGGCAAGGTGCCGATGAAGATGATCGAGCAGTCCTACGGCGCGCAGGTGCAGGCCGAGGTGCTGGGCGATGCGGTCTCCAAGGCCTTCTCCGACGCGGTCACCGAGCACGGTCTGCGGATCGCCGGCCAGCCGCGCATCGAACCCCGCCAGGAGGCCGGCGAGGGCGTCGCCGGCTTCACCGCCGTCTTCGAGGTCTATCCCGAGGTCAAGCTCGGCGAGGCGTCGGCGCTGGGCGTCGAGCGTGCGAGCTGCACGGTGGGCGACACCGAGGTCGAGAAGACCATCGAGATCCTGCGCAAGCAGCGCACCACCTGGTCCGAGGTCGAGCGCGCCGCCGCCGACGGTGACCGGGTCACGATCGACTTCGTCGGCACGCTGGACGGCGTCGCCTTCCCGGGCGGCACCGCGACCGACTTCCCGTTCACCCTCGGCGAGGGCGGCATGCTCGCCGACTTCGAGACCGGCGTGCGCGGCACGGCCCCCGCCGGCAAGGCGACCTTCCCGGTCGCGTTCCAGGAGGACTACAACGCGAAGGAACTGGCCGGCAAGACGGCGCAGTTCGAGGTCACCGTCAAGAAGGTCGAGGCGCCGAGCCTGCCCGAGCTCGACGAGGCGTTCGCCAAGCAGCTCGGCGTCGCCGACGGCAGCATGGCCACGCTGCGCGACGACGTCCGCCGCAACCTCGAGCGCGAAGTCGCCCAGCGGCTGCGTGGCCGCATCAAGACCTCGGTGATGGAGGCGCTGCCCAAGCTCGCCGAGATCGAGCTGCCGAAGGCACTCGTGCAGGCCGAGTCGGAGCAGCTCGCCGAGCGCGCGCGCGCCGACTTCAAGCAGCGCGGCATGGACATCAAGGACATGCCGATCCCGGCCGAGGCCTTCGCCGAGAGCGCCGGCAAGCGGGTGCGCCTGGGCCTGATCGTCGCCGAGATCGTCAAGGCGCAAGGCCTTCAGGCCAAGCCCGACCAACTGCGCAAGCAGATCGAGGAATTCGCCCAGTCCTACGAGAATCCGGGCGAGGTCATCCGCTGGTACTTCAGCGATCGCGAGCGCCTGGCCGAGGTCGAGGCGCTGGTGGTCGAGCAGAACGTGGTCGACTGGGTGCTCGGCAACGCGACGGTCACCGACACCCCGGTGGTCTTCGACGAGCTGATGGCCCAGAACGGCTGATTCCCTTCCCCGACACAGCCTTCACTCAGCGAGAACGACGATGACCCGAAACAGCCTGGTCGAGGACCTTGTCAACGCGCATCTGGCACAGACCCAGGCGCCCCGTGGCCTGGGCATGGTGCCGATCGTGATCGAGCAGAGCGGCCGCGGCGAGCGCGCCTACGACATCTACTCGCGACTGCTGCGCGAGCGCGTGATCTTCCTGGTCGGCCCGGTGATGGACCAGACCGCCAACCTGGTGGTCGCGCAGCTGCTGTTCCTCGAGTCGGAGAATCCCGACAAGGACATCAGCCTGTACATCAACTCGCCCGGCGGTTCGGTCTCGGCGGGCCTGGCGATGTTCGACACGATGCGCTTCGTGAAGCCCGACGTGTCGACGCTGTGCATGGGCATCGCGGCCAGCATGGGCGCGTTCCTGCTGGCGGCCGGCACGAAGGGCAAGCGCTACGCGCTGCCGAACTCGCGGATCATGATCCACCAGCCCTCGGGCGGCGCGCAGGGCATGGCGTCGGACATCGAGATCCAGGCCAAGGAGATCCTGTACCTGCGCGAGCGGCTCAACCGGCTGATGGCGGAGGCCACCGGTCAGACGGTCGAGCGCCTGGCGAAGGACACGGACCGCGACAACTTCATGTCTGCGGAAGATGCGGTAAGCTACGGACTGATTGACCGGACGCTGTCGAGCCGTATCGAGGCGACCCCGGCCGCGTGATGCCCCACCGACGGGCCGCGCGCCGCGGCCCGGTCGGTCTCCCGTCGGAGAGAGCATGTCAGAGAAGAAGGGTTCGAGCGAGAAGCTGCTGTACTGCTCGTTCTGCGGAAAGAGCCAGCACGAGGTCCGCAAGCTGATCGCAGGCCCCTCGGTCTTCATCTGCGACGAGTGCATCGAGCTCTGCAACGACATCATCCGTGACGAGACGCAGGCCGACACCCAGGCCGCGGTCAAGTCCGGGCTGCCGACGCCGCACGAGATCGCTGCCATCCTCGACCAGTACGTCATCGGTCAGGACAACGCGAAGAAGATCCTCTCGGTCGCGGTCTACAACCACTACAAGCGGCTGCGCCACAAGGGCAAGAAGGACGATGTCGAGCTCGCCAAGAGCAACATCCTCCTGGTCGGCCCGACCGGCAGCGGCAAGACGCTGCTCGCGCAGACGCTGGCGCGACTGCTGAACGTTCCGTTCGTGATCGCCGACGCCACCACGCTCACCGAAGCGGGCTATGTCGGCGAGGACGTCGAGAACATCATCCAGAAGCTGCTGCAGAACTGCAATTACGAGGTCGAAAAGGCCCAGAACGGCATCGTCTACATCGACGAGATCGACAAGATCAGCCGCAAGTCCGACAACCCGAGCATCACGCGCGACGTGTCGGGCGAGGGCGTGCAGCAGGCGCTGCTGAAGCTGATCGAGGGCACGGTCGCCTCGGTGCCGCCCCAGGGTGGCCGCAAGCATCCGAACCAGGACTTCGTGCAGATCGACACGACGAACATCCTGTTCATCTGCGGCGGTGCGTTCGACGGTCTCGAGAAGGTCATCCGCAGCCGTTCCGAGAAGAGCGGGATTGGCTTCGGTGCCGAGGTGCGGACCCAGAGCGAGCGTGCGGTCGGCGCCGTGCTGCGCGAGGCCGAGCCCGAGGACCTGATCAAGTTCGGCCTGATTCCCGAGCTGGTCGGACGTCTGCCGGTCGTGGCCACGCTCGACGAGCTGAACGAAGCCGCGCTGGTCGAGATCCTGATCGAGCCGAAGAACGCGCTGGTCAAGCAGTACCAGCGGCTGTTCTCGATGGAAGGCGCCGAACTCGAGGTGCGGCCTGCCGCACTTCAGGCGATCGCCCGCAAGGCGCTCAAGCGCAAGACCGGGGCCCGCGGCCTGCGGTCGATCCTCGAGCACGTGCTGCTCGACATCATGTACGAGCTGCCGAGCATGCAGAACGTGCAGAAGGTCGTCGTCGAGGAGAACGCGATCGAGGCCGAGGGCAAGCCCCTCATCATCTACGGCGACGCCCCGAAGGTCTCGGGCTCCAAGTAGCGCCTCGCCCCGACGCGGCATCGCCCGTCGGGGCCTCCTCGAGGCACCACCGCGTCGACCGACCGTCGTCGCCGGTCAGCCGTCCCGCCGCCGCGCTTGCGGGCCTTCCCCGATTTCACCGATCGTCGTTCCATCACAGCATCGGGTCATGCGGCGCGAGGTGCCTGATCGGCCCTTGCGATCCCGTGGACGGCAAGCGCGCCCCCTTTGATTGGGCGTATGCTTGAAACGAAGCGGATCGGCCGCAGATGCCGATCACAAGCCTCCCGAGAGGAAAACTCCGAATGTCCGACTCCACTCCTGCCTCCCAGTCGTTGCCGCTGCTCCCGCTCCGGGACGTGGTGGTGTTCCCGCACATGGTCATCCCGCTGTTCGTGGGGCGTCCGAAGTCCATCAAGGCCCTCGAGGCGGCGATGGAAGTCGGCAAGAGCATCATGCTGGTGGCGCAGAAGAACGCGTCGAAGGACGATCCCGTCGCCGCCGACATCTACGAGATCGGCTGCGTCTCGAACATCCTGCAGATGCTCAAGCTGCCCGACGGCACCGTGAAGGTGCTGATCGAGGGCTCGCAGCGCGCGCGGATCTCCTCCATCGACGACAGCGGCGCGCACTTCACCTGCGAGCTCACCTCGATCGAGGACGGCGAGGATCCGGGTGCCGAGGTCGAGGCGCTGCGGCGCGCGATCCTCGCGCAGTTCGATTCGTACGTGAAGCTCAACAAGAAGATCCCGCCCGAGATCCTCACCTCGCTGAACGGCATCGACGATGCCGGCCGCCTGGCCGACACCATCGCGGCGCATCTGCCGATCAAGATCGAGCAGAAGCAGCACATCCTCGAGACCCTGTCGGTCGGCGAGCGGCTCGAGAAGCTGCTGGCCCAGATCGAGACCGAGCTCGACATCCTCCAGGTCGAGAAGCGCATCCGCGGGCGCGTCAAGCGCCAGATGGAGAAGTCGCAGCGCGAGTACTACCTCAACGAGCAGGTCAAGGCGATCCAGAAGGAGCTGGGCGAGGGCGAGGACGGCGCCGACATGGAGGAGATCGAGAAGAAGATCAAGTCCGCGCGCATGCCTGCCGAGGCCCGCAAGAAGGCCGACGCCGAGCTCAAGAAGCTCAAGCTGATGTCGCCGATGTCCGCCGAGGCGACCGTCGAGCGCAACTACATCGATGTGCTGGTCGGTCTGCCCTGGAAGAAGAAGAGCTAGGTCGACAACGACCTCACCAAGGCCGAGGCGGTGCTCGA
>CAIUGQ010000471.1 GCA_903898725.1 uncultured Burkholderiales bacterium
CCCGCGGCCTGGCGACGCCCCGCCGGCGGGAGCGCGCGCTCGCCGGGCTCGCCGAGCGGCTGCGCGGCGCCGACCCGGGCGCGCCGATGGTGGCCGGTTTCGAGCTGGTCTACGGGCACGCGTGGATCGGGGACAAGAAGCGTCTGCAAGGCGGCTGGTCGCCGGTGGAGTTCCGTCCGCCGCCGCCACGGGGCGGGTCGCGGTGAGCGACGGATGGCCGCTGCCCAGACGCAACTTCCCCGCGCCGTGCGCGTCACAGGCTGCATGCATCCGGCCTCGGCTTGCTGGCCATCCTGCCAGACGCCTATAATTCGACGTTGCGCCGGACGCACCTGATGCATGTCATTCCCGATGCAGTACCCGTGGATCCATGTCGCGTCCTCGCAGCAGCAGGAGTGGTTGCTGAAGCGCAACTGCTCGCTGGCGCCCCGGCAGCTGGCGACGATATTCGGTGCACTGGCCACCGTGTCGCTGTCGATCGCGACGATGTTCGCGGTGCAGGGGGCCTGGTTGGTCGTGCCGTTCGCCTGCATCGAGGTGCTTGCGCTCGGGGCGGCGTTCGTGATGTACGCCCGTCATGCGGCGGACTACGAACGCATCGTGTTGTGCCGCGATTGCCTGCTGGTCGAGACCTGCAGGGGAGATCGGTTGCGGCGGGAGCAGTGCGCGCCGGCATGGACGCGGGTCGAGTACTCCGGTACACGGCGTGAATTGATCGGCCTGGTCGCGGCCGGGCGTCGGATCGACGTGGGACGCTTCGTCCCCGAGTCCGAGCGTCGCGACCTGGCGAAACAGCTGCGCAGCCAGCTGCAGGGCATTCGAAGTTGATCTTTGGTGAGAGCATGGGACGGCACAAGACGAAACGCGGGGCAGGGATGGTTCGATCTGCAGTGGGCGCGGCAGCGGCGCTGGTGGCCGGGTCGGCGTGGGCGGTCGGCGACATGCCCGGCGGTCCCGGGGTCAACCAGATCAACCTGACCCAGGGGGTGACGCGGATCGCCGCTGATCAGTGGTGGATCCACAACTTCCTGCTGATCGTCTGCGTCGCGATCTTCTTCGCGGTCTTCGGCGTGCTGTTCTACTCGCTGTGGGCCCACCGGAAGTCGCGCGGCGCGAAGCCGGCCGACTTCCACGAGAGCACCGCGGTCGAGATCGCCTGGACGATCGTGCCCTTCATCATCGTCGTCGGCCTGGCCATCCCGGCCACGCGGATGGTCGTCGAGCAGAAGGACACCTCGCAGGCCGACCTGACCATCAAGGCCACCGGCTACCAGTGGAAGTGGGGGTACGAGTACCTCAAGGGCGAGGGCGCCGGCATCTCGATGCTGTCGACCCTGTCGACGCCCCAGGCCCAGATCGACAACAAGGAGCCGAAGTCCGAGACCTACCTCCTCGAGGTCGACAACGCCCTCGTCGTGCCGGTCGGCCAGAAGATCCGGATGGTGATCACCGCCAACGACGTGATCCATGCGTGGATGGTCCCGGCGTTCGGGGTCAAGCAGGACGCGATCCCCGGCTTCGTCCGCGACACCTGGTTCCGCGCCGAGAAGACGGGCACGTTCCGCGGCGCCTGCGCGGAGCTCTGCGGCAAGAACCACGCCTTCATGCCGATCGTCGTCGAGGTCAAGTCCCAGGAGGACTACAAGGTCTGGGCCGACGGCAAGAAGAAGGAGATGCTCGCGCGCGCCGACGACCCCACCAAGGAGTGGCAGGTCGCCGACCTGAACGATCGCGGCGCCAAGGTCTACGCGGCCAACTGCGTGGCCTGCCACCAGGCGACCGGCAAGGGCGTGGCGGGTGCGTTCCCGGCGCTCGAAGGCTCCAAGCTGGTGCTGGGCAAGCAGGACGACCAGATCGCGCTGCTGCTCAACGGCAAGCAGGGCACGGCTATGGCGTCCTTCAAGCAGCTGTCCGACGTCGAGCTGGCGGCGGTCGCGACCTACACGCGCAATGCGTGGGGCAACAAGCCCGAGGACGCCATCGTCCAGCCCAAGGACATCACGGCGGCGCGCAAGTGACGCGCGCCACCGTCGAAGCAGTGAACTCAGGAATCGAGATCGGGAGCAGTCGATGAGCGCAGTTCTGGACCATCACGCCGGGCACGACGACCACGCGCATGACCATCCGACCGGATGGCGCCGCTGGCTCTATGCCACCAACCACAAGGACATCGGTACGCTGTACCTGTGGTTCGCCTTCGTCATGCTGCTGTCGGGCGGCGTGCTGGCGCTCACCATCCGTCTGGAGCTGTTCCAGCCGGGCCTGCAGTACGTGCAGCCGGAGTTCTTCAACCAGCTGACCACGCTGCATGGCCTGATCATGGTCTTCGGCGCGATCATGCCGGCGTTCGTGGGCTTCGCGAACTGGCAGGTCCCGCTGATGATCGGCGCGAGCGACATGGCCTTCGCGCGGATGAACAACTTCAGCTTCTGGCTGATGCCGCCGGCCGCGCTGCTGCTCGTCGGCTCGTTCTTCGTGCCGGGCGGCGCCACCGCCGCGGGCTGGACGCTGTACGCACCGCTGTCGGTCCAGATGGGCGTGGGCATGGACATGGCGATCTTCGCCGTGCACATCCTGGGCGCCTCGTCGATCATGGGCTCCATCAACATCATCACGACGATCCTGAACATGCGGGCGCCGGGGATGACGCTGATGAAGATGCCGCTCTTCGTCTGGACCTGGCTGATCACCGCCTACCTGCTGATCGCCGTGATGCCGGTGCTCGCGGGCGCCATCACGATGGTGCTGACCGACCGCCACTTCGGCACGTCGTTCTTCAACGCGGCCGGCGGCGGCGACCCGGTGATGTACCAGCACATCTTCTGGTTCTTCGGGCACCCCGAGGTCTACATCATGATCCTGCCGGCCTTCGGGATCGTGAGCGAGATCATCCCGACCTTCGCCCGCAAGCGCCTGTTCGGCTACAGCTCGATGGTCTACGCGACCGCGTCGATCGCGATCCTGTCGTTCATCGTGTGGGCGCACCACATGTTCACCACCGGCATGCCGGTGACCGGCCAGCTGTTCTTCATGTACGCGACGATGCTGATCGCGGTGCCCACGGGCGTGAAGATCTTCAACTGGGTGGCCACGATGTGGCGCGGCTCGATGACCTTCGAGACCCCGATGCTGTTCGCGATCGGCTTCATCTTCGTGTTCACCATCGGCGGCCTCACCGGCATCATCCTGTCGGTCGCACCGCTCGACATCCAGCTGCACGACACCTACTACGTGGTGGCGCACTTCCACTACGTGCTGGTGGCGGGCTCGCTGTTCGCGCTGTTCGCCGGCGTGTACTACTGGATCCCGAAGTGGACCGGTCACATGTACGACGAGCGGCTCGGCCAGTTTCACTTCTGGGCGTCGCTGATCACCTTCAACGTCACGTTCTTCCCGATGCACTTCCTCGGGCTGGCCGGCATGCCGCGTCGCTATGCCGACTACCCGATGCAGTTCGCCGACTTCAACCAGGTCGCCTCGATCGGCGCGCTCGGCTTCGGCCTGTCGCAGCTGATCTTCCTGGCCTGCGTGCTGAAGTGCATCAAGGGTGGCAAGCCCGCGACCCCGCAGGTCTGGGAGAGCGCGCAGGGCCTGGAGTGGACGCTGCCGTCGCCGGCGCCGTACCACTCGTTCGAGACCCCGCCCACCGTCAAGTGACGGGCGGACGCAGTCCAGGCAGATGAACATGACCGACGACCGGCAGACCAGCCCGCGCA
Organism: uncultured Burkholderiales bacterium; assembly: GCA_903898725.1. GTDB lineage: Bacteria > Pseudomonadota > Gammaproteobacteria > Burkholderiales > Burkholderiaceae_E > UBA4615. The sequence continues at coordinate 3,717 of CAIUGQ010000471.1, forward strand.
AGCCGCCGAACATGCGGACGGCGCTGGTGCTGCTGTCGATCGCGGTCCTGTTCTTTGCCGGCGTGATCGCCAAGCGGGTGCTGTTCGGATGAGCCGCCCCGCCGACACGCGCGCCGCGCGGTTCAACCTGCAGACGCTGGGCAAGCTCGCGGTGCTCGCCACCCTGATGTTCGGGTTCGGCTTCGCGATGGTGCCGCTGTACAAGAAGATCTGCGAGATCACCGGCATCAACCTGCTGACCAAGGTCGACCCGAGCGCGGCCGAGTTCGCGAAGAACACGCAGATCGACCGGTCGCGCATCGTCACCATCGAGTTCGACGCGAACCACCATGGTCCGTGGCAGTTCCGTCCCGAGAAGCGCTCGGTCGACGTGCACCCGGGTGAACTGGTCACCATCGACTACGAGCTGGTGAACACCCAGACGCGCGAGATGGTCGGCCAGGCGATCCCCAGCTACGCGCCGCGTGTCTCGGCCCAGTATTTCCGCAAGCTCGAGTGCTTCTGCTTCAAGCAGCAGGCCCTCGAGGCGAACGCCACCAAGCGCTTCCCGGTGGTGTTCGTGGTCGACCCGCAGCTGCCGGGCGACGTGCGCACGATCACGCTGTCCTACACGTTCTTCGAGATCGGCTCGGGCGTGACCCCGCAGGTCGGCACACAGCGCGAGGAGCGCGGCGGATGATGGCGGACGAGGGCCGTCCTGCCGTGCCGACGCCCTCCGCGCGCCAGGCGTCGCTCCTCGACACGGTCAAGGCCGTCGCGTCGTCGTTCTTCGGCGTGCGGGGCCGCAGTGCTCACGAACAGGACATGGCGAAGCTCAACCCGATCGTCGTGATCGGCGTGGGCGTCGCGCTGGCCGCCGTGTTCGTCCTCACGCTGATCACCATCGTCCGCATGGTGGTCCGGTGAGCCGGACCGCGCCCCACACAGACATTCGTTTCGAGAGGGAGAACCCATAATGAGCGCAGACGCGCACTCGGCGGCACCGTACTACTTCGTGCCGTCCCCGTCCCAGTGGCCGCTCGTCGGCGCCATCTCCATGGCGTTCGCGGGCTTCGGTGCGGTGGGCACCGTGAACGCCGCGCCCTGGGGGCCGTGGTCGCTGCTGGTCGGCTTCGCGATCCTCTTCTACATGCTGGTCGGCTGGTTCGGTCAGGTCGCCGGCGAGTCCGAGAGCGGGAAGTACAACTTCCGCGTCGACACCTCGTTCCGCTGGAGCATGAGCTGGTTCATCTTCTCGGAGGTGATGTTCTTCGCGGCGTTCTTCGGCGCGCTGTTCTACGCACGCTCCATCACGCTGCCCTGGCTCGGCGACCTGGACCACAAGCAGTTCCTGTGGCCCGACTTCGGCGCGACCTGGCCCAACCTCGGGCCTGCGGGCGTGGTCGATACCTTCCAGACCATCGGACCGTGGCCGATCCCGACGATCAACACCGCGCTGCTGCTGACCTCGGGCGTGACGCTGACCTTCGCGCACCATGCGCTGAAGGACAACAAGCGCAGCGCGACCGCCTTCTGGCTGGCGGTGACCGTGCTGCTCGGCGCGATCTTCATGGGCTTCCAGATGTTCGAGTACGCGCATGCGTACAAGGACCTGAACCTGAAGCTGTCGTCGGGCATCTTCGGCTCGACCTTCTTCCTGCTGACCGGCTTCCACGGCTTTCACGTGACGATCGGCGCGATCATGCTGTTCGTCGTGCTGATCCGCGTGCTCAAGGGCCACTTCACGCCGGAGAATCACTTCGCGTTCGAAGGTGCCGCCTGGTACTGGCACTTCGTCGACGTGGTGTGGCTGGGCCTGTACGTGATCGTCTACTGGCTGTGAGCCGCCGCGGGCCGTGAGGCCCGCAGGCACTGCCAGGAAGGGCCGCCGAGAGCGGCCCTTCGTCTTCCTGGAGCGGCCTGTGTTGCAGGCGCGCGCGGCCGGGGAGGTTCAGCGCGGCCCGACGGGCACGCCGGACGCCTGAATCCAGCCCATCTGGTGCGAGGCCAGGATGAAGAGGAACAGTGCGATCGAGAACGCGACGCGAAAGCCGAGCGCCCGCGCGGTGTTCCGGGTCTTTCCCTTGTCGCGCATCATGAAGAACAGGGCCGAGCCCAGGCTGCCGATGATCAGCAGGAACGCGATGGCGATGACGATCTTCACGACGCCGATTCTCTCATGGCTCCCGAACGGCCTCGACGCATGCGGGGCACTCGCGTGACGCGCTGGATCCCTGCACTCGCCCTGGCCATCGTCGTCGCGGTGACCTTCTCGCTCGGCCAGTGGCAGGTGAGGCGGGGCGCCGAGAAGGACGCGCTTCAGGCCCAGCGTGACGCGGCGCGTGCCGCCGCACCGGTCGCGCCCTCCGCCCAGACGCCTGCACTCGCGGGGCTCGACGGCCGACGTGTTGTGCTCGCGGGACGTCTCGAGGAGTCGAAGACCGTCCTCCTCGACAATCGCACCCGCAGCGGCGTCGCGGGCTTCCATGTGCTCACGCCCCTGCAGCTCGACGGTGGCGCGTGGGTGATGGTGCTCAGGGGCTGGGTGGCACGCGATGCGCTCGAGCGCACCCGGCTGCCGGCGCTGCCGCCGCAG
>CAIUGQ010000472.1 GCA_903898725.1 uncultured Burkholderiales bacterium
CCAGCCGTTCGCGGGCGCCTTCGCGGACCGCTACGGCAGCGGCCGGGTGATGCTCGTCGGCGCGCTCGCCATCGCCCTCGGCACCGCGATGATCCCGTACGCCGGGTCGCTGCCCGCACTGATGATCGCCATCGGCGTGCTCGGTGCCGGCGGCGCCGGCGCGCTCGGCCCGTCGGTGATGATGGGCGCGGTGGCACGGCTCATCGACCCGGCCCGCCGCGGCATCGCCACCGGCATCGTCGGGGCGGGCGGCTCCTTCGGCCAGTTCGCGGTGATCCCGCTGGCGCAGCTCATGATCTCCGGCCTGGGATGGGTCCATGCGCTGTGGGGGCTGGCCCTGCTGACGCTGCTCGCGCTGCCGATGATCCTGCCGCTGCGCACGCCCGCGGGCGGCGGCGCTGTCGACACGAGCGGCGCGGCCACGCTCGGCGAGGCTGTCCGCGGGGCGGTGCGCGACCGCAGCTTCCTGCTGCTCACCACCGGCTTCTTCGTCTGCGGCTTCCATGTCGCGTTCATCGCGACCCACCTGCCCGGCGTCGTCGCCGCCTGCGGCCTGCCGCCTGAGGTCGGTGCCTGGTCGCTCGCGGTCATCGGCCTCTTCAACATCGCGGGCAGCTTCACCATCGGCTGGGCCGTCGACCGCTGGCGGATGAAGTCGCTGCTGTCGCTGATCTATGCCGCGCGAGCGCTCATCGTGCTCGCCTTCGTGCTGGCCCCCAAGACCGAGACGACCTTCCTGCTCTTCGCGGCGGCGATCGGCTTCACCTACCTGTCCACCGTGCCGCCGACCGCCGGACTGGTCGCCAAGCTGCACGGGGCGCGCTTCATGGCCACCCTCTTCGGCCTGGTGATGCTCGGCCACCAGGTCGGCGGCTTCCTCGGCGCCTGGCTCGGCGGCAAGGCCTTCGAAGCCACCGGGTCGTACGACTGGATGTGGTACGCGGACATCGCGCTCGCCGTCGGCGCCGCCCTGATCCACCTGCCGATCCGCGAGGCCCGGGTGCCGCCCCGCGCGGTGCCTGCGGGCGCCTGAGGCGGGCGCCGATCCGCCCCGGACGCTGACGGCCCGGCCGACCGCAGGTAAGCTTGCCGGCCCCGTCACGGACCCCTGCCCCATGATCCGCCTGTCGAGCTTCGACGACCTGGTCCTCGCCGCGCGCGCCCAGCCCGAGCGCCAGCGCCTGCTGCTCGTCTTCGCCCACATGGGCCTGCCCGCCGATGCCACGCCCGAGCAGCGATCGAGCTTCGAGGCCGGACAGGGCGGCGCGCTCATGCCCGTCATGTGCGTCGACAAGGCCGCCGAGGACTTCCCGGCCTTCGCCGAGCTGGCCGCCGATGCCGACCGCAGCGGCAATGCCTGGTCGCTCGTCTTCGCGGCGGCGATCGGGCACCGAGAGGGCGTCGCGCCGACACCGGCGCAGGTCAGCGCCGCCATGCAGCAGATGATCGAGGCGATCGGCGCCGGCAAGCCCCAGGGCTTCGCCCTCTTCGATCGCGACGGCCGTCCGGTGCAGGTGGGCTGAGCCGCAGCTCGGGGCGGGCTCGCATAGCGAGGTGGCTCGCATTGCGAGCCACAGCCATGCCATCCTCGTCCGATGAACGCCCGCCGCTACGCATTCGTCGACCTCGAGACCTCGGGCGTCTCCCCTTCCGAGGACCGCATCACCGAGATCGGCATCGTCCTGGTCGACGGTGACACCCTCGTCGAGGAATGGTCGACCCTGATCGACCCGGGCATCCCCATCCCGCCCGAGATCACCGCGCTCACCGGCATCACCAGCGAGATGGTCCGTGGCGCACCGCGCTTCGACGCCGTGCTGCCCGAGGTCGCACGCCGCCTCGAGGGGCGTGTCTTCGTCGCGCACAACGCCCGCTTCGACTACGGGTTCCTGAAGGCCGAGTTCCGGCGCGCCGGCGAGCGCTTCGCGGCCGACGTGCTCTGCACCGTGCGCCTGTCGCGCCGGCTCTTCCCGCAGTACGGCTCGCACCGGCTCGATGCCCTGATCGACCGGCATCGGCTGCCGGCCGCCGACCGCCACCGCGCGCTCGGCGACGCCCGCGCGATCCGCGCCTTCCTGAAGGTGCTGCCGCGCGACGCGGACCCCGACGAGCTCGAGTCCGCGATCCGCGAACTCCTCAAGCTCCCCGCCACGCCGCCGAACCTGGACCCCGCGCACCTCGAGGCGCTGCCCGAGACGCCGGGCGTCTACACGTTCATCGGCTCGAGTGGCCAGCCCCTGTATGTCGGCAAGGCCCGCAACCTGCGAGAGCGCGTCCGCGGCCACTTCTACGCCGACAGCCGCAACGCCAACGACGCCCGCCTTGTGGCCGAGGTGCATGCGCTCGAGGTCGAACCGACCGCAGGCGAGTTCGGCGCGCTGCTGCTCGAGATGCAGCGCATCAAGACCTGCGCGCCCCTGCACAACGTCGCGCTGCGCCGGCGCGAGACCACCTGTTTCCTGCGCGCGGACACCCCCGGTCGCGCCCCGCGCATCGTGCCGCTCGCCGACCTCGCGCAGGGCGATCCGCTGTCCGAGGCGGGACTGGCCGGACCGTTCTCGAGCCGCGCGGGTGCGCGGGCCGCGCTCGCGGCGCTCGGCCGCGAGCACCGCCTGTGCGACCGCGCCCTCGGCCTCTGGGCGCGCGAGGGCGCCTGCTTCTCGCGCCAGGTGCGGCGCTGCGACGGCCTGTGCACCGGCGACGAATCCGCCGAGTCGCACCACGCACGCCTGCTCGAGGCGCTCGCGCCGCTGCGGTTTCCCAAGTGGCCGTTCGCCGCTGCGGTCGCCCTCGTCGAGCGCGATGCCGAGTCGGGCCGCGTCGATCGCCTGCGCTTCGACCGCTGGCGCGCGCTCGGCCCCGACGGCGAGACGCCCTTCGATCCCGACGTCTTCAAGCTGCTCCGCCGTCGCATCGCGCG
>CAIUGQ010000473.1 GCA_903898725.1 uncultured Burkholderiales bacterium
ACCGGATGCAACAGCTTCGCGGTGACGACGCCCGCTTCCTGTACGCGGACGGCGGCAACACCAGCGGCACCATCACGCTGGTCCACATCTACGACCCGTCGACCGCCCCCGGCGGCAAGGTGCGCTTCAAGAGCATCCTCGCCCACATCGAGGCGAGGCTGCACCTGTCGCCGGTCTTCAGGCGAAAGCTGCTGCGGGTGCCGCTCGAGCTCGACTATCCGTACTGGATCGAGGACGAGCGCTTCGACCTCGAATACCACGTCCGGCACATCGCCCTGCCCGCGCCGGGCGACTGGCGGCAGTTCTGCATCCAGGCCTCGCGGATCCACGCCCGCCCGCTCGACCTGTCGCGCCCGCTGTGGGAGATCCACGTGATCGAGGGGCTCGACGGCCTGCTCGATCTGCCCCGGGGCAGCTTCGCGCTGCTGACGAAGGTGCATCACGCGGCGATCGACCTCGACGACGGCTCGGAGCTGACCCGGGTCCTCCACGACACGAGCGCGACGCCCGTGCCGCCCGCACCGCCCGAGCCGTGGTTCCCCGAATCGCCGCCCGGCACGCTCGCGCTGCTCGGGCGCAGCCTGCTGCGCAACGCGACCTCGCCGCTGCGCCTGGCACGCCCGCTCGCCACGCTGGCGACCCGGCTGCTGCCGGTCGCAGGCACGTTCGTCGCGGACGCGCTGCTGCGGCCGGAGTCGATGCCGGTCACCCGCTTCAACGCCGTCGTCTCGCCGCACCGCGTGTTCGAGACCCGGCGCTTTCCGCTCGCCGACTTCCGGCGGCTGCGCGCGCTGGTCGATGGCGCGACGGTCAACGAGGTGGTGCTCGCGGTCTGCGCGGGCGGGCTGAGGCGCTATCTGGCCCACACAGACGAGCTGCCCTCGGCCAGCCTGTCGGCGATCGCGCCGGCAACGCTGCGCGACGAAGGCGACCACGACGCCCAGGGCGAGCTGGTGCTGATGCGCGTGGCGCTCGGCACCCACCTGGCCGATCCGGTGGAGCGCCTCGCCTACCTGCATGCGCAGGCCGCGGGCTCGGACGCCTACGCCCGCGCGGTACCGGCCCGCGAACTGACCGACGTCGCGCGGCACACGCCGGCGGCGACGCTCTCGCTCGCGGCGAAGCTGCTCGGCGGCATGGCGACCGGCGCGGGACGGCGCGCGCCGCTGGCGCACTGCACGATCGCCAACGTGCCCGGCCCGTCGGTGCCGCTCTATCTCGGCGGCGCACGGATGACCTACTTCTCGGCGATCATGCCGATCGCCGACGGCATGGGCCTCGTGTTCGCGGTGACCAGCTACGAGGGCATGCTGATCGTGTCGCCGACCGCATGCCGCGAACAGCTCCCCGACCCGGCGTTCTTCGCGCAGTGCGTGCGCGACAGCTTCCAGGAATACCTGGCCCTGCTGGATGCGCCGGCACCGACGCCGGTCCGGCGTGCCACGCGGGCGCGCCCCGTCAGGTCGGCACGGACGAAGGCGTCAGCAGCCGGTACAGCTGTCCCGGCAGGCCCTGCGGGTCGAACGGCTCCCACGCCCCCTCCGGCTGCGACAGCCGCTCGGCGACGATCCACAGCACGAGCGCGTTGAAGCCCAGCCCCACGTGGCTGCCGGGCACGCGGATGTTCTCGTGCAGCGCGGTCGGGACGGTCCCGCGATCATCGGCGAGCGTCGCCTCGTGCGGCGGCACCACGCCGTCGGTCTCCGAGTAGAGGCAGGACACCGGCATCGGCGGCGGGGCGCGCAGCACCCGGGCATCGACGTGCGCGGCATGCGCGACCGGACCCATCGGATGCGCGACCAGCCGGTAGAGCGCCTTGACGAGCGCCGGCGAGTCGCTGTGCTGCGGATCGCTGCTGACCGGGCTGCCGAGCGTGACGACACTGCGCACGCACTCCGGCACCTGATGCGCGGCGAACATCGAGAACACGCCGCCCAGGCTCCAGCCGACCAGACTCACGCGGCGGCCGTGGCGATGGTGCAGGAAGCGCACCTTCTGCTCGAGCGCACGCGCGTGCTTGCGCTGGAAGCCGACGTTGCGCCCGAGGCCCCAGTCGTCGACCTCGTAGCCGCGATTGCGCAGGTAGCGCTTGAGCACGACCATCGAACCGGCGTCCCCGACGAAGCCCGGCACCAGCAGCACCGGGTGGCCGTCGCCGCGCGGCGCGGACATCAGCAGCGGCAGCGAGCCCGGCAGCAGCGCGGCCTCGAACAGCGCGCGGGACTCGAGCAGCGTCCAGAGCAGGCTGGGCGCGCCCTCGGAGGTGCGGGGTGTGCTCATCGATCGTCCTTCACGGCGGCCGGACGGCGACGCCGGGGTGCGGGGAGGTCCGGGGCGCTCGCATCCAGCCCGTCGAACGCGCGCTCGAGCAGCACGGCGATCGCGTCGACGTCGGGGACGGCGCGACGGCAGGCGATCAGCCCGACATCGAGCGAGCCTGCGTAGCTCTGCACGGTGATGTTCAGCGCGATGCCGTGGTACGGGATCGACACCGGCCAGTAGTGCAGCATCCGTGCGCCGAGCAGGTAGAGCGGCACGGCCGGTCCGGGGACGTTGGAGACGATCACGTTGGCGAGCGGGGGCACGCGGTTGGCGAGCCGTCCGCGGCCCCACAGCGCGGCGAGCGCGTTGCCCAGCCACGGCAGGCCGAGCGAGGGGAACTCGGTGGGCACCGCCGACTTGACCTCGCGCAGCGCCCCCTTGATGCGACCCGACGCGTCTCGGATCCGCAGCAGCCGATCGACGGGATCGGCCACGTCGGTGGCGAGGGTCATCCGCGCCATCATCGCCTGCGTGTTCGACGAAGTGTCGCCGGCGCGGCGCAGCGACACCGGCATCGCCGCGAGCAGTGACTCGACGGGAAGCTCGCCGCGGGCCAGCAGCCAGTCGCGCAGCGCGGTGCCGCAGGCCGCGAGCACGACGTCGTTGAGCGAGGCATCGTGACGATGCGCGATCGCCCGGACCCGATCGAGCGGGACCGACAGCGTCGCGAA
>CAIUGQ010000474.1 GCA_903898725.1 uncultured Burkholderiales bacterium
GCGTCCCGGCGCGAGCGGCCGCTTGCCCGCGTCCGGCGCGGGCCGGATCGCGGTGCGCGGCGGCGACCCCGTGTCCCGGCCCGGATTCGGGTCGATGACGGCGGGGGGAGGCGCGACATAGGCCGCGCCTCGACTCGACCGGAAGAACTTCATCGTTGCGGCGGACTCGTACCAACGGCGCCAGTGGCGGCACCCTGCAGCGGGACCGGAACGCGCTCGCGACGAGGCTTCCGGCAATGACGGCCCAGTGTCCGCGCGAAGCCCGCCAACCTAAGCCGGTCGCGGTCGAATGGCGTCCGCAGGGCGACCGGTGGCCACGGCGTCGGAAAATGCCGACGGCCCCGCGTCCGGGCCGCCGGCGGGGCGGCCGACCGTCGCGAGGACGGCGGCCAGATGCTGGATCGCCTGCTCGAACGAGCCGAACAGCGAGGTCGACCGCGACAGCATCAGGTTCAGCGGTTCGCCGAACCCCTCGATCCACAGGCCATGGGTGTCGTCCCACTCCGTGCCGCCTGCGTCGGTACGGGTCGGGAAGTGGCGGCGCACCCGGTCGGCGTAGCTGAGTTCGGGCAGCGGCAGGTAGCCGGCCACCGGCTTGCCCAGGGCCACCGCGACGCCGAGCTCGAAGACGGTGCCGCTGTCGGGTTCGATCAGGCCGCGAAACGGCTGCAGGTTGGCGACGACGGCATCGCTGCGGCGGATCAGGGCGACATTGCCGTCGTAGATGCGCTGGGCATGCGCTGGTCCGTCTGCCCCGGCCGCCGGACCGCCATCGGACGGGCGCAGGCCCACGAGCCCGAGCGCCGCGCACTGCCGCTCCATCCGCGCGTAGCAGGCCTGCGCATCGGGTCGAAAGACGTCGGGGCCGGCGAGGTAGACGGTGGGCGAGGCGGGCATCGGTACGGCTGAGGGGGCGCGGCAGCGAATGATACCGGCCGCCCGCAGTCGGGCGCCCCGGTGCCTGCCGCCGGTCGCCCGTCTGCGGCGGATGCGCCGTCCGTCCCGCATCGGTGTCCGACCGCCCGCGTCTCGACGGTCTGCAGCGTTCAGGCCCCGCTTTTCGTCGCATCGAACGGCCACGCTCGTGACGACACTTAACCTTGTCAAGACTGTCATATCGCCCCAGGACCGCGCGGCACGGCGCATCCGGCGGACGGTCGGAGATCTGGATGCCCAGGCAGCACGCGACGACGACGCAGGACGAGGCCCGCCAGATGCGGGCGTTCCGCTCGACCCGCGGTCCTGGCCGATCGTCGGTCGGGCATCAGGAACGTCGGCGATGCGGTCGACATCCCGAACACGAGGCGGGGCGTCGACGTTCGGCGCCCGTGCGTTCGTTCACTGGCCAGGGCGATGCCGCCCGGCATCCGCAGTCTGTCGCAGTACGAACCGAAGGCACGCGTCAGGGCGCCGGGCCTCGAAGGGAAGAGTCATGAACCTCAAGCTCATCGCCGGCGCGATCGCCGGACTCGCTGCGGCCGCCAGCCTGATCGCCGGCCAGGTCGTCGCGACCGAGGCCGCGAAGCCCGATCCGTGGCTGCGGCCCGCCGCCGTGCCGGCCCCGGCCGACAACGTGCCGAACGCCGACCGCGTCGAGCTCGGCCGCGCGCTGTTCTTCGACCCGCGCCTGTCGGGCTCGGGGATGATCAGCTGCGCGACCTGCCACAACCCGTCGCTCGGCTGGGCCGACGGCCAGCCCACCGCGATCGGTCACATGTCGAAGCGGCTCGGTCGCGCCACCCCGACGATCGTGAACTCCGCCTACAACACGATCCAGATGTGGGACGGCCGCAAGGCCACGCTCGAGGATCAGGCGCTCGGCCCGATCGGCGACCCGAACGAGATGGCGCTGCCGATCCCGCAGATGGTCGAGCGCGTGAGCGCGATCGAGGGCTACCGGGTGATGTTCGAGCGTGCCTATCCGGGCCAGGGCGTCTCGGCCGAGACCGTCGCCAAGGCGATCGCGAGCTTCGAGCGCACCGTCGTCTCCTCGACCTCGCCCTTCGACCGCTGGCGCGCCGGCGAGGCCACCGCGGTGAGCGATGCGGCCAAGCGTGGCTTCGAGGTCTTCAACGGCAAGGGCAAC
>CAIUGQ010000475.1 GCA_903898725.1 uncultured Burkholderiales bacterium
GCCTCGGAGGAAGCAACGGCCTGAAGGGCAGCGACGCCGCTCGCCAACCTTTGAATGAAGGCCGCGCACCAATATCCGAACGACCGCCGAGCGCCAACCTCAGAACGCAGCCACCGCGCCCAGAATCACTCCAGCCCGAACCCCAGCTTCTTCAGCGAGTCCCGCAGCGTGTGGCGGCCGGTGAGGCTGTCGGGGCCGCGCACGCGCGAGGCCGACTGTGCGGACCACGCGACCTCGGTCATCCGCTGCGAGGCCTGGAAGGCGCGCATCGCGGGCTCGTAGCGCTCGACCTCGGCCGCCTCGGCGCTGGCGTCGTAGCGCTCGAGGTGCAGCACGGCGGGCTGCGGCAGTCGCGGCTTGACCTCGGCCGGGCGGGCCGGGTCGGGCCAGCCGATGCACAGGCCGAACACCGCGAACGCGTCGGGCGGCAGGCCGAGCACCTCGGCCACCTGCTCGGGGTGGTTGCGCATCGCGCCGATGTAGCAGGTGCCCAGCCCCAGCGACTCGGCCGCCACCAGCGCGTTCTGCGCGGCGAGCGCGGCGTCCACCGAGGCCACGAGGAACATCTCGAGGAAGCGGTTGGCATCGGCGCGGCCGCCACCGCGCTCGCTGACCCGGTCCAGCCGCGACAGGTCGGCGATGAAGACCAGCAGCAGCGGGCAGTCGCGCACCTGCGCCTGGCCGGCCGCGAGTTTGGCCAGCGTGGCGCGGCGCTCGGGGTCGGTCACCGCGACCACGCTCCAGGCCTGCAGGTTCGACGAGGTGGGGGCGGACTGCGCGGCGGCCACCAGCGTCTGCAGCGTGCCCTCGGGCAGCGGCCTCGTATCGAAGGCGCGCACGGTCCGGTGCCGCATCAGCACGTCGATGGTCGAGCCGCCGGGCAGCGCGCCCTCGGGGCGGGCATCGCCGTAGCGGGCGCGCAGAAGAGCGTCGGACAGGGGGGCGGGCGGGGTCGGGGCGGGGATCGGTGCGTTCATGGGGCGGGGGAGGGGCGGATGTCAGAGGGCAGGGGCAGGGGGCAGCAGAGTATAGGCAGTGGCGCGCGAAGCCCGGGGTGCGTGGTCCGCCGCACCCGGAGGCGGCATCGCGATCGTGTATCGGCCCTCAGTTCCAACGTTGAAGGCCGAACTGGTACGCTTCGCCCATGCACGCGTTCCGCCGCTACCGACGGATCACATGGGCGGCGCTCTGGGCGCTCGTCTTCGCAGCGCTCGCGCCGACGGTGCCTGCGCTGCATGGCGACGGCCGTGCCGCTTTGGCGCACGCGGACCTGTGCATCACCTCGGCAGACGTCCAGGTCGGCCGCACCGGGGTCGGCAGCGACGGGTCCCCGAGCACCCCCGCCACGGACCACGGCGAGTGTCCGCTCTGCGCGGCGCGCGGACTCGCCCTGGCGGGACCGCCCGCCGCCGTCGGCGTGGCGCTGCGCCTCGAGCTGCACGACGTCGCGCCTGTTGGACCGACGTCCAGCGAAGCCGTTCAAGTCGTCTGGTCGCCTGCGAATCCGCGGGCACCGCCTGCCGCTGCCTGATTCCCGCTGAGCGCTCCCCGCCGGATCCCCTGGATCCGGCGCCGTCCGTTCGTCCAGGCAGCAACCCGTGTCTTCGAGCGTTCGTCGAGACGGCGCCCGCGACCTCGCGTCGCGGGTTCCGACCGTGCTGTGTGTCGTCCTCATCCATGCGTCGCTGATCGCGTGGATGCCGGCGCTCGGCCCGAGCGCGTCGATGGCACCGGTACCGATCGCGGTGCAACTGCTCGAACCCGAACCCGTACCCGAACCGCCGAGGCCGCTCGAAGCGACGCGTCCGCCCGTCCCGCTGCCGGCCGCTGCGTCCGCGTCACCTCGACCGATCCGTAACGCTTCGCCTGCGCGGCCAACGACGCCTGTCCCGGTGCCGGCGCGGCCGGCCGACTCTGCCACCGAGCCGAACCCCGTGGTCGCATCGCCGACGGTCGAAGACCCGCCTGTGGTCGCCGCTGTCGACGGTCCGGGCCCGGCGGTCGCGGTCGCCGAGGCGCCCGGTCGCGATGCGGCAGTCGTAGCGCAGAGCCGGCCGCGCGCGGAGCCCGCGGTCGCAGGCACGCCGGCCCGTCACGACGCCGACTACCTGCGCAATCCGGCGCCCGCGTACCCCGCCGTCTCCCGGCGGCTGCGCGAGACGGGCGAGGTGCTGCTGCGCGTGGTGGTCTCGCCGGACGGCGAGGCGCTCGCGGTCGAGATCGAGCGCGGCAGCGGCCACGCGAGGCTCGACGCCGCCGCGCGCCGCGCCGTGGCCGGGTGGCGCTTCGTGCCCGCCCGGCGCGCAGACGTGCCGATCCAGGCAAGCGTGCTGGTGCCGATCGTGTTCCGACTGGACGACTGAGCGGGCGCTGCCGAACGGACCCAAACCCGAACTCATTCCCCACTTCTCTCTGGACCCACCCATGAACCGATCCGTCCGTCCCCCATTCGCCCGCGCGCCGCTGGCTGCCGCGCTCGCGCTCGCCATCGCCGGTCCGGCCCTCGCGCAGCAGGCGCCCGCCGACGCAACGCGGACCCTGCCCGCGGTCACCGTCCGCGACACCGAAGCACCCGGCCGGCTGCAGATCGACGAGCCGTCGAGTACCGGCTCGCGCCTCGGGCTCACGCCGCGTGAAACCCCCGCCTCGGTCACCATCATCGATCGGGACACCATCGAACAGCGCGGTGCGCTCACGACTCAGGACATCCTGCAGAGCGTGCCGGGCATGATCGCCGCGGCGCCTCCAGGCTTCGCCGGCTACGTCGCCTACCGCGGCTTCTCCGGTGGCCAGATCACCCAGCTGTTCAACGGCATCAGCGTGCAGTACGACGCGATCGCCGGCCGGCCGGTCGACAGCTGGATCTACGACCGAGTGGAGGCCATCGGTGGCCCGTCGACGTTCCTGTTCGGCGCGGGTGCCGTCGGCGGCTCGATCAACTACGTGACCAAGCTCGCGACCCGCGATGCGGACTTCGTGGAGGGGCGTGTGCGCTACGGCTCCTACGGCGCCTTCGAGTTCTCCGCGGGGCTGAACCAGCGACTCGGCGAGCACTCGGGTCGCGTCGGCAACACGCTGCGCCTCGACCTGAGCCGCACCGGATCCGATGGCTGGGTCGACGGCAACGGCCGCGCGTCGACGACCTTCGCCGGATCGCTCCTGACCGACCTCGGTCCGCGCCTGTCCCACACGCTCGCGGTCGAGTACCAGAAGGAGACCGTCGACCGTCCCTACTGGGGCACGCCGCTGCTGAACCCGACCACAGGCGCGGGGCGCATCCTGCCGGAGACCCGCTTCGCCAACTACAACTCCAGCGACGGCATCTACGAGCAGACGGTGAAGTGGGGCCGCTCGATCATCGACTGGCAGGTGTCCGACGCGACCTCGGTGCGCAACACCCTCTACGCGTACGACGCGCTGCGCGACTACCGCAACGTCGAGGTCTACCGCTTCAATGCGGCGAACACCGCTGTGGTCCGCTCCGCCGCCCTGCTGCAGCGACACGACCAGGAACTGGTCGGCAACCGCCTCGAGTGGGCGCATCGCGGAACGCTGGCCGGCCTGAAGTCGGACTGGTCGGCCGGGCTGGATGTCTCGTTCAATCGTCAGACCCGCCACCCGCGGTCGCTGTCCGGGACGGTGAGCACGGTACCGCCGACCGGATTCACGACCGAGTCCTTCTTCTCGATCCCCGGCATGACGCCGGGCTTCGTGCCCGACCGCACCAACCGGCTCGACACCGTCGCCGTCTTCGTCGAGAACCGCACGAAGGTGCTGCCATCGACGTCCCTCGTGACCGCGCTGCGTCATGACCGGCTCGATCTCGAGGTCACCAACCAGCGGACCGTCACCGCCACCGACCCCGCCGTGTTCGAGCGCACCTACCGGCCGACGACCGGCCGGATCGGGGTGGTCCAGGATCTGTCGCCAAACGCGAACGTCTACGTCCAGTACTCGACCTCGGCCGATCCGCCGGCCGGCATCCTGACCACGGCGAACTTCGCGCAGCTGCGGGACTTCGATCTGTCGACCGGGCAGCAGGTCGAGGTGGGTGCGAAGGGTGACTACCTCGATGGCCGTGGCACGGCCACGCTCGCGCTGTACACGATCACGCGCAACAACCTGTCGATCGCGGATCCGTCGAATCCGGGCACGACCTTGCCGATCGGCCAGCAGTCGGCTCGGGGCATCGAACTCGCGACGTCGGTGCGACCGAGCGCGGGCTGGCTGCTCGCGGGCAACATCGCCTGGGTCGACCCGCAGCTCGACGACTTCACCGAGAACGTCGGGGGCGTCGCGGTGTCGCGGGCAGGCAACCGGCCCCCGAACACGCCGACGAGCGTCGCCAACCTGTGGGCCGACTGGGCGTTCGCGCCGGGGTGGAACACCGGTGCGAGCGTGCGCTACGTGTCGCAGGTGTACGCCAACGCCGCCAACACGACGAGTGCGCCGTCGTACACCCTGCTGGGTCTGTCGCTCGGCTACCGTCTGTCGAAGAACCTCGCGCTGACCGCCCGGGTCGACAACCTGACCGACGAGGTATACGCCTCGAACCTGACGGGCACGCCGATGTTCTTCCTCGGTGCGCCACGGACGTACTCGCTGACGCTCGCGGCGCGGTACTGAGGGGGCCGACGTGAAGCGCTGGCTGTTCCTCGTGCACCGCTGGCTCGGCGTGGTGCTGTGTGCGTTCATGGCGATGTGGTTCTTCTCGGGCGTCGTCATGATGTACGTCGGCTACCCGAAGCTCACCGACGGCGAACGGCTGGCGGCGCTTCCGCCATTACAGGGGGCCGCGCCCCTGGTCGACGCGGACGCCGCGGTCCGAGCGTCCGCCCGCCCGTCGACGCCGGGCGCGGCGGCGTCCGTGCCGCGCTCGATCCGGCTGACCACGGTGGCCGGCCGGCCGGTCTATGTGCTGGGCTTCGGCCGCGACGTGTCGGTCGCGGTCGACGCGACGGACGGCCGCCGCATCGAGGGCGTCGATGCGGCGGCTGCGGTGGTCTCGGCACGTGCGTTCGCGGGCGATGTCGGAGCGCGTCTCGTGGAAACGGTGCGTGAGGATGCGTGGACGCACTCGCGTGCGCTCGATGCGCACCGGCCGCTGCATGTCGTCGAGCTCGACGGCGGAACGCTGCTCTACGTGTCGTCGACGACCGGCGAGGTGGTGCGCGACGCGACGCGCATCGAGCGGACGTGGAACGGACTGGGTGCATGGATCCATTGGCTCTACCCGTTCCGAGGCGGCGCGCTCGATGCGTGGTGGCACGACATCGTCGTCTGGAGTTCGGTGGCGGCGACCGTGCTCACCGCGATCGGTATCGTCGTCGGCGTGATGCGCTGGCGCTTTCGCGGCCGATTCCGCAACGGCGGACGCTCGCCGTACCGGGAGTCGTGGATGAAGTGGCATCACTGGACCGGCCTCGTCTTCGGCCTGCTGTGCCTGACATGGATCTTCAGCGGTCTGATGTCGATGAATCCCTGGAAGGTGTTCACGTCGCCCGGCGCGAGCGCCGCCCGGGAGGCGCCGGGGGTCGTGCCCGGCGTGCTGGGCCGCGACGTCGGCGCGGCGATCGCGCGCTTCGCCGCGGAGGGTTTTGTCGTGCGCGAGCTCGAGTGGCGGACCTTCGACGGCGCGCCGCTGCTGGTGGGGTACGACGGCGTCGGTCGCACGCGCCTGATGCGCACGGACGGCCTGCCGTTCGAGCGGCTGTCGTTCGAGGCGCTCGAGCGGGTCGGCACGCGCGTGATGCCCGATGCCCGGCTCGTCGGGCGCACGGTCGTCGAGCGCTACGACCTGTGGCACTACTCGCGCGAGCCTCACACCATGCTCGGGCATGTCGAACGGCGCCTGCCGATCCTGCGGCTCGAGTTCGACGATCCCGGCCGGACCTGGCTGCAGCTCGATCCCTACACCGGTGCGGTCGCGTCGCGTCTCGACACGACGCAGCGCACGAAGCGGTGGCTGTTCGCGATGCTGCACAGCTGGGACTGGTGGCCGCTGCTCGAGCGGCGGCCGCTCTGGGACGTGCTGATGGTGGTCGCGAGCGTGGGCGGCTTCGCCGTCAGCGTCAGCGGCGTGGTGATCGGGTGGCGCAGGCTGCGCCGCAAGGTCAAGGTGGCGGCACCCGGCGAGCGGGGCGCACGCGAACGGCAAGGGGCGACGGCATGACGGGCGGACACGGACTTCTCCACTATTGGTCGCAAGGCGATGCGGTCACGCAGTCGGTCGCGGTGCTGCTGCTGGCGATGTCGGTCGCGAGCTGGACCGTGATCGTCAGGCGCTCGGTCGCGGCCCTGCACGCGGCCCGATCGACGCCCGCCGCGTTGGACGCATTCTGGAGCGCGCCCGATGCGGACCGCGCGATCGACGCGCTCGCGCGGCTCGATCGCAGTCGGGTGTTCGCAGGGGTTGCGGTCGACGCCATCTCCGCCGCGCGCGCGTGGCAGATCGGCGATACCGGCGTCGGCGGGTCCGTCGGTGCCGACGAGTTCATCGGTCGTGTGCTCCAGCAGTCGGTGCTCGGCGCGCAGGTGCGCATCGAGCGGGGCCAGACCCTGCTTGCATCGGTGGGCTCGACCGCACCCTTCGTCGGCCTGTTCGGCACCGTCTGGGGGATCCTGCAGGCGCTGGTCGGCCTGTCCGGCGAGGCGCACGCGACACTCGACCGGGTCGCGGGCCCGGTCGGCGAGGCATTGGTGATGACCGCGGCGGGGCTCTTCGTCGCAATCCCGGCCGTGCTCGCCTACAACGCGCTCGCCCGCGCGAATCGGATCTCGCTCGAACGACTCGAGGGCTTCGGTCGCGCGCTCCAGGCGTGGACGAGCATGAGCGCGGGTTCGACGGCCCGCAGCGGTCCGGGCTGAGGCGACAGACGATGGCCTTCGAACCTTCCCGCGCGTCGCGCAGCCGACTCGCGCAACCCATGGCGGACATCAACACCACGCCGCTGGTCGACGTGATGCTCGTCCTGCTGGTGGTGTTTCTCGTCACCGCGCCTGTGCTCCATCGCGCGGTGCCCGTTGATCTGCCCCGGGTCGACGCGGCGCCGGTCGACGCGCGACGCGCGCCGATCCGCGTGTCGATCGATGCGCAAGGCGCGGTGAGCGTCGATGGCGAGCCGGTCGAGGTGGCGGCGCTCGACGGGCGGCTGCGCACGCTCGCCGCGGGCGCCGACCCGGACCTGCACCTGCATGCCGATCGGGCGGTGCGCCACGAGCGCGTGGTCGAGGTGATGGCTGCCGCCCGGCGCGCGGGCCTGTCGCGGATCGGCTTCGTGACCGAACCGGCGACGGGGCGGACGTCGGGCGCGTCGTCCGCCGCGAACGGCGCGGGCTTGACGGATGTCATGGACCGACCTGCGCGGAGCCGGTAGCGTGATCCGCTCCGAGACTGTCGCCGTGTGCCGTCGCATGCGTGCCGCGCCCCGTTCGCTCACCTGGCTCGTGCTGCTGGTCTTCGCGGCCGCGGTGGCGTGGCCGCGCGCAGCCGCGCAGTTCGACGCGCTGGCTCGTGGGCTCGACCGGTGCTCGAGTGCGACCTGGGTCGCGGGCGACCCGGAGCGACCGGAGACCCCGTCGCATCACGACGGTGGGCATTGCCCGCTGTGCGCCCCGTCCCACGGGGGGGACGCCGCACCGCCGTCGATCGTCTGGGGCTTCGCCCCGGCGGTCACGTCGACGGCATCGACGCCCCGCCCGACGCCGGCGTTCGCCGCGGCCGTCCGGTCGCGCGGACAGCCGCGCGGTCCACCCGCACTCGCCTGAATCGTTCGTCGTCCGATGCCCGTCGCACCGTCCGGTGCGAGGGGGTCGCCTCACCGTCGATTCGCGTCGCCGCATGCGGCGATGCACGCGAAAGCAGGTACTTCCATGAGTTCCAAGGATCCGCTCGCCCGTATCGCGCGCCTGATGATTCAAGTCAACATCGGTGCCGGGCTCGGCCTCATCGCCTGGATCGTCTGGTCGGGGTGGCTGGTCGCCACCGGCCAGCTCGTCTCCGCGCCCACGCCGGCCGAGATCCGTGCCTGGATGGCGCCGCCACCACCGTCCCACCTCGAGGCTGCCGCAACGCTCGGGCCGCTGCCGTTCGCAGGCTGCCACGACGCCGGCGGCGTGGCCGCCTCGGCGCTTCGAGGAGGCGATCTTTGAGTGGCCCGTCGCCCGCCCGCCGTATTCGGGGCTTCTTGATCGGTTCCGCCGTGGGCTGCGGGTACCGATCCGAAACCGCCCTGGCGGGAGCGTTGAAGTGGCACGTCCGATGCCCGGGCGCCGTTGCGGCTGGGAGCTGAGATCCGGGTGTGGCGGGCGAACCCTACGGCAGCCCCTGTGGGGCGTGGCTTCGGGGCGATCTCAGTCCGGATCGTTCAGCGCCTCCGACACCGAATGCGCCGACCGGTCCTCCTGCTCCGCCAGGTCCATCCCCAGCCGCAGCACCCGCTCGATCACCTCCTGACACGGCTTGGCCAGCGCCCGCCGCGCGCACCGCAACGCCTCGTCGAACTCCCCCGCGCGCCGCAGCAGGTCCACCTCGATCGCGTCGCCGATGCCCGGCTCCCGGCCCGGGGCCTTGCCCGCCGCGCGCGC